>JAMONG010000145.1 GCA_027066595.1 Sulfurovum sp. | reverse complement strand
TGCCATACAACTTACCAATGGATGTCTGGCTTCAGACATCGAACTTGAAGACCAAAATACCTTTCAATTTTTACAAAACTGTAATGCCATAGAGGAAGTCAACGGTTTATGGAAACTTCATTCACTCTACCGTGCAGGCAGACTTTACATAGGTCAGCAAGGCAAAGGGTATGTGGAAGCAGAGTTCAAAGAACAAAAAGACCTCCTTGTAGAACCTGACCACTTAGGTGATGCAAAACATGGTGACGAAGTGGTAGTGAAACGTATCATTGCTAGACGTGGACGAGCTAGTGGTAAAGTGATTACAGTCATAGACAAAGCACACCTCTTTACCATAGCCTATACACACCGTGACGAACAAGGCAACTTTAGCATACTCAACATCCGTACAGGAGAGCCTACCCATGCTGTCATGGAAGGTATGGACTTAAAGGCGTTTAAACTAGGCACTGTACTCAAAGTAGATATAGACGATGACAAAGTACTAAAAGTCTTTGGACATCTAGGAGACCCTAAAGTTGACGAAAAAATCTCTTTGTCACTTTACCATAGAGAAGATGCCTTCCCACAAGAGTGCGTCACAGAAGCACTTGATGTAGAAAATGTTATCACAAAAGAAGAACACCCAGACAGAGTAGACCTTACCCATCTTAACTTTTGTACTATCGACCCCGTAACCGCAAAAGACTTCGATGATGCTATTTACTTTGATATGGAAGCGCATACGCTTTACGTTGCCATAGCCGATGTAAGCCATTATGTGCCCTACTTTACAGCCATAGACAAAGAAGCAAAGAAACGTGGATTTACGACCTACCTACCACACAAATCTTTCCCTATGCTCCCACGAGAGCTGAGTGAAAACATCTGTTCACTTAAACCAAAAGTAGATAGACTTGCTTTTGTAGCCAAAATGGAATTAGACCGTACGACACTCAAACCCATAAAAGAAGAATTTTTTGAAGCCATTATCCACTCTAAACACCGTTTTAACTATGATGACATAGATAAGATTATTGACAACAATGGTAAGCAAGCCACAGGTATAGTAGAAGAAATACTCACCTACTTACTCCCTCTTTATGATGTTACTAAACGTCTACGTAAAGCACGTTTACAAAATGGATTTGACTTTAGAAGTGAAGAGACTAAAGTAGCTTTAGGTGCTGACCATCTACTAAAATCTACAGAGATAGAAACGGGTACACCATCACACTCTCTCATAGAAGAGTGTATGCTTTTAGCCAATCAAGCCTCTGCGAAACGTTTTGAAGGTGAAGGAGATGGCATTTTCCGTATCCATGAACCACCACAGCTTTCACGTATAGAACAACTCCTTACAGAACTTGCAGCCATAGGACTTTATGTAGAAGAGTACGAAGACAGTCCATCACTTATACGTGCCATACAAAAAGAAGCAGACAAAATGGGCTTAGCTTCAGAAGTAGATGCCATGGTCATCAAGTCTCTACGCCAAGCACAGTACAATGCCCACAATGTAGGACACTTTGGACTAGGCTTTAGCCACTATTCACACTTTACCTCGCCTATACGAAGATACTCTGACCTTATCTTACATAGACTCATCAAAACACAATTGCATGACGATAAAGAAGAGGCAAGTTATCTTCTACGAAACATAGAGCCTCTCTGTGCCAGAGTATCTGAACTAGAACGCGAAGCTACAAAATGTGAATGGGATTTTAGAGACCGTAAGTTTGCACGATGGGCAGACCAACATTTAGGCGAAGTCTTCGATGCAGAGGTCATAGAAGCTGGCGAAGCAGCTAAAGCTGTCCTGCATGGAGATATCAAAGGTATCACCGTTAATCTTCATGGTGATAATGTCATGCTTTTTGATAAAATACGTGTAAAAATAACGAAAGTGAATATCGCCCAAGCGGTGATTATGACTGAGTTGGTTGAGAAATTGAGTAAAGAAGAGATGGAGTTGTAAAAATCTGTCAAATTAACAGATTATTACTTCTTTTCATTTTTTTAGATAAAATCGTAATAAGATTTAAATTAGGATAATACATCATGACACAAGCACAACAACTTGGTTCAATGACTGCAAAAGGTGGTTTTTTGAATGAAGCTGATATTTGTAATAAATTTCTAAATTACCATCAAGATAACGAAGCACAAATTTGGCTTACTATTATGGGATATGACTCTAAAAAAATAACTTTACTTACTGCGACACAAATACCTGTACGTATCAATAAAGAAAAAGCTTTGTCATTTGGTATCACAGAAAACAAATATGAAGAGACTATCAAATATAAGAAAGCAGATATTCAAATAAAAATAGAGATAACGATAGATAATATTGTTTATATTGAAAATCTCTCGTTAAAAAAAGCAAATAAAACTGCTGGGTTTAATCAGATAGACAAACGTCCAGTAGCGACGTATCAAAAAATATGGGGGTTTGATAAGACAATAGCTTATTGGTTACGATGCTTTACAGGTGATATTTTACCTTCCGAAATAAATACTAAAGAATACTTATCTTTTAGAGATATAAAAGAAAAAAGAGTCTTTTTAGATGAACTACCCCAAGAAAAGCTAAAGGATATTATCCATTTTTTTACAGAAAACAAATACCTTATACTCTCTGATATTATAAAAGGAAGAGGTGGATTATCTGCAGAGTGGATGCTTGTTACTCAAAAAGACACTAAAAATAATGAGACTATAACATGGGTACTTAAAGATATTAATACAACGATTAATTTTTATGCCCAAGGAGAAGTAAAACTCTCGCCTAGAGGAAGTTTAAAAATAGGTCGTATTACCATGCAACGTAAAGGTGGCACTCCAGACCCAACAAGCTTACAATTTAAAATGAATCCCTTGGAGTTATTTGATGCTTAATAAACTAACATACATTGACCTCTTTGCTGGTATTGGTGGCTTTCACCAAGCTATGGATAGTTTTGGTGCTTCGTGTGTATTTGCTTCTGAGTGGGATAAAGATTGCCAATATACCTATGAAGAAAACTATGGCATTAAACCCCATGGTGATATTACTCAAATAGATGAAAAAGAGATTCCAGCACATGATATACTCTGTGCGGGATTTCCTTGTCAAGCTTTTAGTATATCTGGTAAACAAAAAGGGTTTGAAGACAGTAGAGGTACACTCTTTTTTGAAATTGCAAGAATAGCCAAATACCACCAACCTAAAATGCTCCTTTTAGAAAATGTACGAAATTTTGAAAAACATGATAATGGCAATACTCTAAGTATAGTAAAAGCTACCCTAGAAGAGATAGGTTATAAATTTTTTTCTAAAGTACTTAATGCTTCACATTTTGGAGTACCTCAAAAAAGAGAACGTATCTTTATGGTGGCATTTAGAAAAGATTTAAATATAGATTCATTTACATTTCCTTCAGGTACAAAAAGTAATGTATCACTACAAACATTCCTAGATAAAACAAATAACCACAATCACCTCATCATACAAAGAGATGATATACTATTTAAAGAAAATATAGATATTAAAAAAGATATGTTTGGAAACTACCCACAAAAACCTATACGTATTGGTACAGTCAATAAAGGTGGGCAAGGTGAACGTATCTATAGTCCATTTGGTCATGCTATAACCCTCTCTGCCTATGGTGGTGGTATAGGTGCGAAAACGGGGCTTTATCAGATAGATGCTGTTATTAGACGGCTCTCTCCTGATGAGTGTAGACGTATAACAGGCTTTCCTGAGAACTTTAAACTTCATCCTAAAGCAACCGTATCATATAAACAATTTGGTAATAGTGTGGTGGTAAATGTCTTACACGCTATTTTAAATCACATCGAAGATAATCATATTTTAGACAAACAAACGATAAAGGTAGCCTCATAATGTACCAAAGAGAATTTGACCAAAAACTCAGACAAGCACTCCCAAAAGCTGTACTTTTCTATGGTGAGAATGACTATATGGTAGACCATTACATAGAAATGTACGTGAAACAGACAGATGCGAAAGACTCTATGCTTAGTCTGTACCATGATGAGTGGAACTTTGAACAGGCAAAAAACTTTTTGTCTCAAACATCCCTTTTTGGTGGGACTAACCTCGTAGTAGTAAAACATGAAAAGAAAATACCTAAAAAAGAACTAGATGTCTTAGTAGCACTTGCCAATAAAAACACCGATAATTACTTTCTCTATGCCTATGCTGGAGCAGGCAAAGATGCCAAGTCAATGCAAGCAGCATTTACAGACAAAAAAGGTGGTGCATGGGTACGTTTTTTTGAACCTAACATTCGAGATGGTATAGCCGTTCTACAACAAAAATCACAAAAAATAGGGCTAGACATAGACCACTATGCCTTACAGCACCTTATGTTAGTACTCAACAATAACCTAGCCCTCTGTGCTAACGAGTTAGACAAACTAGCTATCTTAGGCACTAAAATAACAGGTAAAGACATAGACAGACTTGTCTACTCTACTGCCCCTCTGGCTACAGAACAGTTACTCATAGACCTATTTAATAAAAAGCCTATCACCGATACCATCACTAAACTACTAGATATCGGAGAAGATGAAGCAGCTATACTAAGAGCTACTCAGTACTTCGTCAACCAAATATTCCTATTCCATGCTTACATCAAGCTAAACGGTCATGTAGACTCTGCAGCCATACTTGGCTATAAACTCCCCAAACAAATAGAAGAACAAAAAGCACAACTAGCCCTCAAAGTTAAGTCTGCATCACTATTAAAGATATTTGAACATTTACTGGAAAGTGAATTGACTATCAAAAAAGCACCCAATACACAAAAAGAAGTATTACTCTATAGTATGTTGATAAAGTTACAGGGATATCTGTAGAAATTAGAAATTTTGATATAGTTATTTTATAAATAGATAAAGGTTTGTGATTAGTTGTGATTAGATTTTGAAGTTTGGGTAAGAGAGTTTACGTCAAGTAAATGACCGCACCCATCTTCAAAAGATGAGTGCAAATAATCATAAAGATTATCTATTTGAGACTATGCGAACATTTCTCTCATTACTCCACCAAACCACTCTCTAGTAGCTTTAGCTGTACCTTTAGATCTAAACTTACCGTTTCCATCTTTTGGCTTAGGAACATTTCCTTTACCTTTAAGTACACCTGATTTATCAGCTGAGAATGTATGTGTTACCATAATTGCTTCTTCTGGTTTACCACCTACCATTGAGAAACATACGTTTGCTGCTTTAGCTGGAAGACCTTTAATTGGATCCTCAACTTTACCATTAAGCTGTGCAATAATTTGACCTGTTGCTCTGTGTGAACCCCAGATTGCAGTTTGACCTGATGGTGGGATTTTATGCGTTACTGCATCACCAATTACGTAAACATTTTTATCTGTTTTAGATCTGAAGCTGTATCCATCCATTTTTGCATAACCTGCACCATTGTGCTCAATATCTGCCATTGCAATAACAGGTGAACATTTATTGATAGGGATAAGGTTACATACTTCGTATTTTTCAGTTTTAGATACACCTTTTTCATCATCAACATTTGCAAATTCTGTATATGTGATTGTTTTTGCTGCTGGATCTACATCTGTTACTTGTGTAAGACCTTTGTACTCAATGATGTCTGAGAATAAATCAGCCCAAGACTCTTTAAATGCTTTACCTTTTGCAAATTTACCACCTCTTGTATCAAGAACAATTACTTTTCCTTTAATACCTTCGTTTTTCATGTAGTTTGCAATCATTGCTGTTCTCTCATATGGTGCTGGAGGACATCTAAACTTACCTTTTGCTGGTGGTATGATATATACGTTACCATCATCCATATTTTCAAGTTGTCTCTTAAGTGCAATATGCTCATTACCTGGCATTAATGCTGCTGGACATGCTGCTGCTACTGCTGCAGTTTTCATTGCATCCCATTTTGGGAATTGTTTAGCGTAATCATATGCAATACCTGGAGACAATACAAGAATGTCATAACCAATTGTACCTGCAGTTGAAGTTGTAACAGTTTTTGCTGCTCTATCGATAGATACAACTTCTGAATTTACAAAGTTATAACCATATTTAGTAGCTGGTTGTGCGTAATCACCAACAAACATACTTAAACTCATATTATCAAGTCCACCAAGTAGTCCATTTGATAGTGGACAAGCCATATGCATAGATCTTTTTTCGATAACTGTTACATCAATGCTTTTGTCACCTTTTCTAAGTGCTTTTGCCATTGTAAGTCCACCGAAACCAGCTCCTACGATTACTACTGATTTACCAGTTGTTTTTGTTCCTGTTGCTCCACTTGCTACTGCCATGCTTGGCATTGCCGCTGCTGCTGCTGCAACACCTGCAAGCTTAAATGTATCTCTTCTATTCATTGCCATAATGTCTCCTATTAGAATTGGTTTGTTAATCTCTTTATATAATATAAAGTAATCAAATTATGACAGAATACTTCGAACTATTACAAAGATTTTGAAGCTTTTTATAAATTATTTTTAAGATGTATCAAAAGGATACAAAGTGATTTTAGAGAGTTTTGGATAGGTTATAGTTAAGATAATGTACGGTAAAGACCGCACACTATATTGGGGTTATGCTTGAATAATTTCAGCTGTGAAGTTTTTAAGTGTTTCCACTTTTGCTTCTTCTTTAGTAAGCTTTTTTGCACCTTTTCTACCAAACTCAGCTTTGAGTTCTTGTTTAAATGCATCAAAATACTCTTCAAACTTATCTGGACCGAGTACAGCTACTGCCCAAATATTATCATCTGCGTCTATTTCAAGTACAATTTGTGCTAAGCCTTGATTTGCAGGACCTGCAAGTACTTTACCACCATTAACCGCATCATAAGCTGCAAGGTGAGATGAACATACAAAGACACCTGCTTTATCATAAGCGATTGTTTTACCTGTTGTTGGAACGTATTGGAACATTGACATCGCTCTAGTTGGACGTGTCATTTGGTGTGCACAAATAGCAGAATAAGCAACCACAGTTCCTTTTGATCCAGCACCACCTTTAAATACATACTCTGTTCCATCTTCAGCCTTAAGTTTTACCTCTTTAGATGCTGCTTCTTTAAGGTTAACCATAATTGCGGGTGTTCCAGCATGTGGGTAAGCAAATACATAGTTTTCTTCTTCTACAAGTGCTGATGCTTTAAGTGCTTTACCATCGGCATCTTTAAGTTGTACTTTTTCATACGTTTTAAAGAGTGATCCATCTTCTGCATAAAGTTTTTGTGTCACAAGTGATGGTGCCATAGCTACTGCTGCTGCCGATGTTGCTGATAGTTTTAAAAAATTTCTTCTTTCCATAATATAATCCTTTTTAGTCAGTTAAGATAATCAAATAGTACAGTATAATTGATTAATGTCAAGGATTTACAACAAAAAATATGCGATTCTCCTCATAAAGTGCGATTAAGAGACACTATGGTAACATAACGCTTCCAAAATTCTTGCTCATTTTTGGACGGATATACATTATGTACTTAGTAGCTAGCTCAAATGACTAATCATTTTAGTGCTGCTCAATGAACACTGTACCCGCATTTATATGGGCTATTAAACCAAAAGGAAACAATATGACTTGTTATGAAACACTGTTTGTAGTTAAACCTACACTTACAGACGAAGAAACTGCAGCACAGATTGCAAAAATTAAAGAGATCGTTGCTAACAACGGTGGGGAACTTCTTGCTACTAACGACATGGGTATGAGAAAACTTGCTTATCCTGTTGAAAAACATGAGAGAGGTTACTACACTGTTCTTTTCTATAAAGCAGAAGGTACACTTATCAACGAGCTTGAAAGAAATCTTAAAATTAGTGAAGATGTTATCAAGTTTTTAACTGTTAAATATGTAAAAAACAAAGAACTTACACAGTTCAATAAACTTGTAGAGTCAGCAAACAAAAAAGCTGAACCTGTAGTAGAAGCAGCACCAGTTGCAGAAGAAGCGGCTCCAGTTGTTGCAGAAGAAGCAACACCAGCAGCATCTGAATCAACAGAAGCGTAATTAAAAGCACTTAACAGGAGCAACCTTATGTACAACAAGATAATTTTAGCAGGAAACCTAACCAGAGATATTGAGATTAGATATACACAAAGTGGTGCTGCGATTGGTAATACTGCCATCGCAACTTCACGTAAATTTAAATCTCAAACAGGTGAACAAAAAGAAGAAGTTCTTTTCGTTGACATTACATTCTTTGGAAGAACTGCTGAGATTGCCAACCAGTACTTACGTAAAGGTAGCAAAGTTTTAGTAGACGGAAGATTGAAGTTAGACCAGTGGACAGCACAAGATGGAAGTAAAAGAAGCAAGCACTCAGTGACTGTAGAAAGCCTCCAAATGCTAGGAAGCAAAGATGAAGCAGCACCTATGGGTGGAAATGGATATAGCCAACAAGGAGGGTCTTCTTATGAAGCACCTGCACAACAACAAAACAGCTATAGCCAACCTGCACCATCCGCTCCTGCAGCCGCACCACAACCTACACCAAACATTCCAGAAATTGACATCAATGAAGATGAAATACCGTTTTAGACAAAATTAAAATATACACACTTCACTTCACGTAACTATATTCTACTGATATAGTTACTTAAAATCCTACACACAGATATAATCTACGCTATAATTTAATACTCTAAAACAACGGATAAATATGGTAATCATAGGCATAGGCAACGTACTACAAAAAGATGATGGGTTAGGTGTGTATGCAGCTAGTTACCTCAACGAAAACTACTCTTTTTCCGAAGATATAGAAATCATTAATGGTGGCGTTGAGGGAATTCATCTTTTAAATGTCTTAGAAGAGAGTGACCATGTCATCGTACTTGATTGTTTAGAACTTAACGATGCCCCTGCTTCCATTTATGCTATACCTGCTAAAGAAATCTCTGGATATGGTCTTAACAACGGGGGTGCACACGAGATAGGCATACTCCAATGTATGGATATGATGGAACTTCAAGGCAAAGAGATACCCCAAGCTATTGTCATAGGCATTGTCCCTGCTGAAGTCACTTTTGCATTTGGATTAAGTGATCCACTCATCCACGCTTTTGATGGCTATATCTCTGTTGTATTACAGTATCTTACGAAGCATGATATTAGCCATACTAAGAAAGAGAAGACTACTACCCTTTCAGAAATCATTAACAGAGCCAAAGACCCATCGGGAGTGATGATTTAACTCTTAACTACACTCGTTTCCCATCCATCATACAGTGCATCATGTGCTTCAGCAATGTCTATAAGTCCAAGGGTAATGGCATCAATGTCATGGTAGAAAGGTTTGTCTAAACGGTAGAAGCTTAGCCCCTTAACACCCTCTTCATTTTCTATCTCTTTTTTTACTTTAAAACCATCAGCAAGAAGTGTAGCCTCTAATGCTTCTTGTTTATCTACTGATTGCATAAATATCTTATGTTCTATCGCACGTGCAAAATGTAAGTTATCTTCTTGCTCTCTTAGGTTATCACATACCTTATGGTTTTGAATGATTTGCCACTCTCTAGCTGTCGGGTAGAGTAGTTTTTTATAGTAGTTCCATTCGCCATCTTCACTATGTCCATTTGTTACCTCGTAGCTTTGATGCTCGTTCAACGCAAACTCTATAAAGTCAGCCCAGTTATAGGTAAACTGCACATAGTACAAAAATGTCACATAACCATCTGAAATCACACGTCCCACATACTTGCCTATGCGAAATTTTATCATAGAGGCTTCTAGCTTGTCTTCCATAAAGAGGATTTCTGGTTCTTCATGCTCTGAAAGTAACCCATTTTCTTTTGGCTCTTTGAGCTTTGCTTTCACAAAGGCAATAGTCGGATAGGTATATCCCAACTCTTCAATCTCCATAGAGATACCTGCATTAAACTGTATAGAGGCTGGGCTACCCTCTAAGTTTTTCATATATAATTCCCAATATTCTTGCATAAAAATTCCTTAGTTTTATTTTATATCATCTCTAAACTCATGAGGTACATATCTTCCCCATCGAGTACTTTAACTCTTAAACTCTCACACTTATGGCAGTAGTAACGTACTTCATCTACCTCGAAAACATTGCCACACTCTTTACACTCTAGTTTGAGCTTCTGTATGTTCTGCACAAACTCCGCGTCTTCACAAATGGTGCCTTCTTTGAAAATATCAAAGGCAGTTTGTAGTAGGTGTGTTTCTATGCCAGACATCACACCTATCTTGGTAATGACCTTCGTGACCTTCGTGGCATTGTTTTGTGCTGCGTGTTCTTCACATTGGTTGAGTAGTGCTTGTACTACACTGTATTCATGCATGATTATCCTTTGGTGTTGTAAGGGTACAACACCCTACATTGGTTATATTTTGTAAACGTATTGGTGTCTCTCTTGGGCATACTTTATAGACAAATTCTTGTCGTAAAGTATGAAAGTCACTCTGCTTATCCCAAAACTCTGGATGCATTACTTCAAGCTCTTTCTCTTTGAGTGCTTCTATCATGGCTCTATTCTCTTCTAAGTAGTCTTGTTTTGCCCATATATAGTCATCGTCATACTTGCTCTTAGCAAAAGTATGTAAGTCCTCATAGTAGTCTTCTATGGTAAAGACTTCATCTACCATGCCTAAAGACTTTGCTTTAGTGACAGAGAGCGGCAAGCAGTCATCT
>JAMONG010000144.1 GCA_027066595.1 Sulfurovum sp. | reverse complement strand
AAGTAAAAATGACGTACTATCTTTCCCGTGCCTTTTAACATAGGGTAACGCTCTTGCAGTTTTGAACCTTTCCCAAATGCCACTACCAAGACATCGCCTTTAGTACGCATCATCACAACAACCCCATACTCATCATGGTAAGAAGTCTGTTTTGCATTTTTAAACTCATTTATTTGAGAGTAAGAAAGTAGTATCTTTCGAATGCTTTTAAAGATGTTGGAAAATTCTGTGTTGATGTCTATATCGTATTGCATATTCTCTTCCTTACTCACAAATCCCCAAATACTGCCCCACAACAGACTCCATCCCCTGCTCTATACATTCCACTGTCAGAACATGCCCAATCGAAACTTCTAAAATATTCTCTATCTCCAAAAACTTAGCCAAATTTGTTAGCTCCAAATCATGCCCAGCATTCACACCAATCCCTAGATTTTGAGCCTCTTTTGAAGCTTCATTAAACTGCTCCCACACTTTTTGATGCTCAGCTGTTCCGTACGTTGAAGCATAGGTTTCAGTATAAAGCTCTATTCTCTCCACAGCTGTTAAAGGTGCTAATTTCACTTGTTCCACATCAGGGTCTAAAAAGATGGCTGTTCGTACACCATAACTAGCAATCTTTGAACAACATTCTTTTACAAACTCAGCATCTTTTTTCAAATCCCACCCATGGTCAGAAGTGAGTTGGTCAGGTGCATCAGGAACAAGCGTGGCTTGTGTTGGTTTTACTTTTTTTATAAGTTCTAAAAAAGCATCAGAGGGATACCCCTCTACATTAAACTCCACCTCTGAATTTTCTAACAACTTACCCAAATCAACCGTATCTTGTCGTGTAATATGCCGTTCATCTTCTCGTGGATGTACGGTAATACCATGCACACCCAAAGCCGTAAACTTCTTTGCAAACTCCACAACATTAGGAAAGTCTCGCCCTCTTGAATTTCTTAAAAGGGCTATTTTATTTAGGTTTACGCTTAATTTGGTCATTTTTTTCCTTCATATTTCATTGAGTAATACTTTTAAATTCATCAATAACTCTTTATCAACAACCACAGAATCTTCATCTATCTTTTTATTGACTTTAGAGACTACAAGTGAAGCCTCTTCTAGCACATTTTGAGAAATAACTTTTAACAATGCTACCAACTGTGCATGAGCCTTGTCTCCACCCATAGCAGAGGTAGACGCAGAGATAACTACTGTAGGTTTAGCCACAATGGCATCAGATGAGACAAGCCAATCAAGAGCATTTTTAAGTACTCCTGGTATCTGATGGGCATACTCAGGTGTGGAGACAATGAAAACATCTGCCTCACGCACTTTAGCTCTAAAGTCTACAACTAAGGGTGGTGAGTTATCTTCTTCTAAAGTATGATTATCTAAATCAGAGTTAAAAAGAGGAAGATTCCCTAAACCCTCATACACTTCAACACGACTATCTAGGTGCTGTAATGTTTTAATAATGGCTGTATTATATGAGTTAGCTCTTAATGAACCTGATAGGGCTAGAATTTTCATATTAAACGTCCTCTACTTTCCAGAAAACTCAGTAGGCACTTCCAACTCATAAATGGCATCAGTAATGCTATCTACTCTACTTTTGAAAATGTCTTGTGCATCACTTAAGCCACGGTTATAGTAGTAAATACCCATCTCTTTGCCAAAAAAATCTAACAAAAATTCTGCATCAAACTGTCCTATATCTTGGTCTAATTCTTCGGTAAAATAGTGTTTAAGTTTATAAACCAATAACTCTTTTTCTTGTTTTGTAAATTCTATGTTCATTATTATTTTACCAATCCTTTTTCTCTCGCCATATCTTGATTTTTAAAGATAGCCATTGCCGTAGTCATTTTTGAAAAGCCTAACTTTTCATAAAATCCACTTTTACCCATACTAGCAAAGAGTATAATTTTACTGTAACCTTGCACATCAGCAAGTAGTTTTTGAGTAATGGCTTTACCAAGTCCTATGCCCTGATAATCAGGATGTACAGCAATGTCACAAAGATACGCACTGTCCATACCATCTGCCAATGCACGACCTACTCCTATGAGTCTGTCTTCTTCATAAACAAAGTACTTAAACATGCTGTTATAAAAGACTTTTTCAAGCATATTAGCTGGTTTATCTCCCAAGGGTGCTACCCTGTAAAGCTCTGAGAGTTCAGCCCAATCTATACTTTGGCAAGTGCTTATCCATTTTAGATTATTTGTATTCATCTATTATTCTTTT
>JAMONG010000143.1 GCA_027066595.1 Sulfurovum sp. | reverse complement strand
GAGAGTAGATAGAGCAAAAATCGTAAAATGATGGCATAAAAAAGGGTAGCAAAAGCTAAAAACTTCCACCACTCTCCAAGCTTGGAAGCGTTGTGTATCATCTCTTCACTGAGTCTGTCACCTAATCTAAAATACTGACTTTGTTCTATCAGTTCTAACGATGGTACTGCGGATGGGAACCAGCTTCTCCAAGGCAAAGCCAAACTCTTTAAAAAGTTATGAAACGATGCGGCATCTACTTGTAGTGTGGTACTCCATGCAAAAGCGATGTCTTTGGTAGATACCACAACCAAAAGTGCGACAAGTAACCCTATAGAGAAAAAAAGTGCAATGAGCTGCGAACGTTTGATAACTATCCAGTTTGCCAAAAGAGGATTGATTTTTAAACCTTGGAGGTTTTGTTGTACTTTATGGGGCAAAAGTGCCACTATCTTCTCCATCCAGTAAGAAGGAGAGAGGTGAATGAGTACGGAGCGTGTCTGATGGGCTTTAAACATTGAAAAAAGCGTAAGTGTCATCGTAAGTAGAGGTAAAGCGATAACCATTGCCATAAAGTAAATGACATTCACTGGGGCATGCCCATTGTAATGAAGTAATGCTATACCCGAAAATAAACCTGTTAAAAACCCTACAATGACTAAGAGTAAAGTAATACCATACAAGTAGGTACTAAATGTCTCGGAGAGTAGCGGTTTTGTAAGTTTTGATTTGTGAGTCTCTATCCATGCTAAGAGTTGTTCAACAGGCTTTCTCTCTAAAAGAATGTGAGACAAACCAAAAGAACGTCGTTGTTCTTTTGTGCTGTTGTCTACTTCTAAGAGTTGGTAGAGGTTAAGATAAGATTTAAGATTCATGCTTTCCAACTGGGTTAATATCAGATATTATACCCTAAAAATCGTATTGGTTTCTACTCAAAATACTCTTCAATTATTTTGGGAAACAGTTTCATCGTTTTTCTTGCTTTTTCGATTTTGGGTTGAAATACCTCTGCAGAGTTTGGATAGTTTGTAATGAACTCATTATAGATAGCTATCTTATCTTCCATATGAGCCTCAAGTGCATCTAAGACTGCCTGCATATTTTCTTTAGAGGTTGCAAACTTCATTAGCAACTCAAACATACGTTTACGTGGATGAATCGCCATCGAATCACCTGCTGCTAAAGCAATATCTTTAATATCCCAACGTGAAATATATATGCCTGAGACATGTGGTGCTATCAGTTTTGCATAGAGTGCTTCTGTATAAGATGGGTAATCTTTTAAATCTACCTCTTCATCTGCTGCACACTGTCCATCAGGACCAAATGCTGGTGTTCCATTAAAGTTTTGCTGAGAAACATTCTCAAATTCTTCTCTTAAATTTTTCATATTATCCATTATTTTCTCCTATCAGTAGAGGTATACTATCTACGTCTATTTTTGTATTAAACCAGCGATTTGCAAGTATCATCACTTTTGCTACAAAGAGTATCTGGTCATCTAAAAACTCTGGTTTTTCAAACAGTGCCTTAGCCTCATCGGCTAAACAGTAACCAAATACTTTTCCATCTTTTACTTCAATGAAGTCTACACGTTCTTCTCTTTTAGCACACTCATCAATACTTTCACAGTATTTTATCGCTGTTTGACCGAACTCACGTTCAATCATCATTTTATCAACTTTTGATTGTCCTACGTTAGACATAGTAAAGTCAAAATGTTCATCGGTAATGTTAAGTGCAATGGCTGTTGCATTTTCACTGTTGTGTTTCATTATTCTATTAAAATAACGTCTCATATATCCTGTTTGTGCATTATAACCCAATATCGTACAAAGTTTAGTATCTGGCTTTATCTCATGAGGTTGCATCTAATTATTATCCTCACTTTTAGTTTCTAAATCTGCTTTCATCTGTAAAGCATTTGAGTGTAAGAACATTGCTTCTTCCTCTTCGACCATACAACGTGGACAAGCTTGTTCTCCACCTTTGTAGGTAAAGTTATTACCACATTCATTACATCTTTTGATGTTAAAAGTAGCAAGTGTTCTTTGGGTTGGTTCAAAAAATTCTTTTATCTCGAAACCTGCTTGCAGTTGTATAGAGTCAGGTTCACAAACATCATGACAAAGGCGACACTTTACACAGAGCATTGCATCAAAATGAATAAGTGAAAACTTACCATCACTAGAGAGTGCCCCAGTAGGACAAATACGGTAACATATTTGACAGTTGGTACAGGTATCATCTACAAACTTTTGAGAGGTAAAGCTTACATCTTCTTCTGCCAAAATTTCAAAAGCATCAGGGTGGTCAACGTGTTTGAGTACGGTAAAGAGTATCTTTCTTTTATCTGGTAAATTTTTCTCTTTTATTTTGGCTATGGTGATGGCATCTAACTTAAATGCTTTTAGCTCATCTGCCTCCACAGCCTCGTCAAAGGTCATTTTATGTTTTACCACACCTTTGAGTGAAGCATTACCTAAAAACGAACGTCTTGAAGAGACTTCTTCTTCTGGCTCTTTTTTCTCTACAGTCTCAGGTTTTTCACTGTTTGTCTCTAAACGTTTCTCAGAAAAAGAAGAGAGCACAAAATTGGCTTCTTCGATACGTGCATCTATCTGTTCATACAAGATACTCTCTTCATCATAAGAAGACATATCTAAAGTAATAGGCTCATCTGATGCCAATGCCAGTGAAATAAGATGTTCCACGGAAAGTACAGAGATGCATGGCACGTTAAACTTAGGAGAAATAAGCCTTATTTTTGAGTCTAAAAATGAAAAGAAAAACTCCGTAGTAGAAAAGTCCGAAAGTGAAAAAGCTTCTGTAGGACATACCCCTATACATGCTGCCGCTTCTACCCCTGTTTTATTTGCAAAAGATGGTAAGTTTTCAAGAAGTTGTATAGACTCTGGACAAGCATCTATACATTTCGTACAGTCTGAAAATTTTGATGTAGCTCTTACACATGCAGAGACATTAAAATACAGAGACATTAGTTAACAGGATTCCCACAATAATCTGCCAACTTTTCAGTCACATACTCAAAGTCAGAGAGGATAAACTCTAAAGTAAGCTCTGTTCCATCATGGTAAAGAGGTGTTCTAGATTCTCTTTTGGCATTGATAAGAAAAAGTGGTCCCCACTCTAAAAGATGTTCTTTCAAGAAAGCACGTTGCACTTGATAGAGTTCACATAAAGCATCTTTGTCATCTTCGTTAAAGGCCTTTAGTGAAGCCACGCACAGCATATACATAAACTCTAACTCTACCCCGATATGGTCAGGACTTACCACTCTGGCTTTAGAAAGTTCAACAGAAAAGTCTAACTCATTGTAAAGGTCAAGTACAGGGTTACTTCCACCAGATTCTATCATCTGATCATCTCTTCTATAGAATGACTCATAAGGAACTAAGTGCATTAAAAAGAGACTTGTAAAGTCTACATTATAGTGTTCATCTATAAGCTCTTTACGTGAAAGTTCTGTACGCTTACTCCATTCTTTGTAGTTAGGGAAGAGAGATAAAAGGTCTTCATCTTTTTCTATCGTATCTAAAAAGGCATCATCGACTTCGACTAACATGAGTCTTGAAATCAATCCATAGATTGCTATACGGTTTTGTAGTTCTATTTTTAGTTCTTCCATAAGTAAAGTTCTTTCATGTTTAATATTTTGGCACTATACCACTTTCAAGATAAATAAAACGTAAAAGAGAGAATTTATCTGGGAAATTGTATGAAGCAGGGGCAGATTCAATATCTGCCCACTAGGATAAAAGGTTACCCTTTAATATTTACTGAGTACGCTTTGTCAGACAAAGGTACAGCAGGACGTTTAATGTGTTGAGGACGTCTGAGTGTATCTGTCTCATCAAGAGGACGTGTTAAGTCATCTCTCCAAGCTTGGTATACTTTCATGTTGTTCTCGTAGTTCACATAAATATCACCGATTACATCATCTTTACCCGCAAGTTCTACAATCACTTTTTGGTGCCATGCATGGTGACCCGCGATTGGATCTGGGTGAGAAGGTGCCACAGCATTTTGCCATGAACCTGAAAGACCATCCCACCAAATGTTATCAAGGTCTCTGTTGTACTCTTTAAACTGCCAAGAGTCTTTGTTCTCTTCCATACCGTCTACAATACTTTGTGTAGGTTTAAGTGTACCGATTTTACCATCCATAGTCATATCGTAAAGTGGTGCACCAAGTCCCATAACACCTAGTTTGTGTTCAAAGCCTGGAATATCAACTGCATTTTTAAGTTTCCATCTACCTGCATGGTGTGAACATGCCATTACACCAGGCATAGTAGCCTCAGTTGGCACTGCCATAGCAATAAAGTAACCTGATTCTAAACCAGAAACTGTATCTGTAATTGTTACTTTTACTGCATCTCCACGTTTAATATTAAGCTTTTCAGCATCTTTAGTATACATCCACACTGGGTTATGGTTTTGTGAAATCTCCATAAGGTGTTTAGAGTTTACAGAACGTGTATGAATATTGTATGGCAATCTAAATACAGTGTTCAGTGCAAATTCATTATCTTTTTGCATGAAGTCATGGTGTACTTGTGTTACAACATGTGTCATTTTTACTCTGTCTTCTTTTGTTGTTGGGTAGATAGGTATAGCATACTCTGGCCATTTCCAATCTTTAAACCACTCACAGTAGAAGTCAAGCTTTTTAGTCAATGTATGGAAACCTTGTACAAGTTCGCCATCTACTTCAACACCAATCGCTTTTTCTTTACCATGTGCATCTGTTGCCATAAGCACACCAAATTCATCTTTAACTACTGCTGATTCATCATATTCATGACCATGAGAGATATACTTAGTACCCACTTTTTTAAGTGGTCTTTCTTGTGGTTTAAAGATATTATCTTCTTCTAACCATGTACCTCTATCTCTCATCATCTCATAGTTAGGATACTTAGAATTAGGATATGCTGCTTTTGCTGCTTTTTTAAGATTAGGAAGCTTGTCAAATGCTGCTTGATACCACTCTGGAATCGTCACTGCTCTTGTCGGATCTTCTTTAGAAGCCCAGTACTTTCTAACACCTAAAGATCCATCTGGGTCTACATGGTGTACCATTATATTTGCCCAGAATTCTACTTCTTCCCATACTTCACCAAGACCTGCTTTAATATGTGCCTCAAGTGTCGCTTTAGTTGGATCATTTGGTTTCCAACCTGTTTTTTCTAGTGCAACTCTTAATGCTGGGTTACGGAAAGATAACCATCTTTTTGGCTCAGTTGCCTCAGAATGTTGATCATGTCTTTCACCAGCAAGTCCCACTGGAAGAATGAAGTCACAATACCAGTTAGTCTCTGACCATGTAGGAGAAAGGTTAAATGACATTTCGATTTTATCTTCACGTTTAAGACATTCAATCCATCTAAATCCATCTGGGTTAATCCAAACAGGGTTATACATACGAGGAATCCATACGGCTAACTTTTCAGGTACTTTAAGTCCTTTAGCGTTCCATTTGTTTCTCCACTCATCATCGAGTAATAAGTGAGGCATGATGTGAGACATCTCGTATGAACTTAGTGGATACTCAGGTGGCCAAGCAATCTCATTCCAAACATCAACTTTTGGAGGTCTTGCTCCTGCTTGTGCTGCAGCATCTCCTTTACCATTTACAGAGATAACATGCCAGTGGTGTAGTCCTACGCCACCTTTGTCTCCAGCCATTGCACCACGAAGAACAAATGGTAAGAATGCTGATCTAGCAATCATCCATCCACCTTTGTGACCAATCGGTCCTGCTCTCCAGATGTATGTAGCCACTCTTGCACCTGCATCGATAAACATATCATAAAGTTTTTCTACAATACGTTTTTCGATACGACACTCTTCCGCTACAAAGTCAAGTGTATAAGGAGAATACATTTCAGAAATCATCGTAATGAAATCTTCATAAGAATTTCCTTCTGGAATGGACTTAATGTATTTTTTGTCAAGAAGTACTTGAAGGTACTCTCTGTCTTTCATTAAGTGGTCCCAGTTAACCCAGTTTTTCACAAAGTTATGGTTTACAAGGTCTTCACCATTAATACCTTTTTCATTAAGAATTCTGTTCGCAAGGTATAAGTACAGAGCTGTCTCTGTTCCTGGCCAACAAGGTACCCATAAGTCTGCCATACCTGCAGAGTTAGAAAGTCTTGGATCCATAACAACAAGCTTTGCACCTTTTTTACGTGCTTCAGCAATACGCCCTGCTGCTTGTTGGAAATAGTGTCCTGCATCTGCTGCATGAGAAGACTGAAGGAAGATAAGCTTCGCATTAGCCCAATCTGGTGAGTTTCTGTCGTCATTAGACCACTGAATAGTCCCTTGTCTAGCACCTGCAGAACAGATGTTAGTATGTGAATCATATCCATCAAGACCCATTGAGTGAGGTACACGGTGACCGAAACCATTTTCATTTGGACGTCCAACATGGTACATGATTGATTTTTTAGAAATCTCATCACCTACTTTAAGGGTATCATGCATTTTTTTACCGATGATAGCCATCGCATCTTCCCATTTAGTTCTAACCCACTTACCTTCACCTCTTTTTGAACCTGGTGCTCTCATTAAAGGGAAAGGAATTCTATCTGGATCGTACATTTGTGACTGAGTTGCATAACCCTTCGCACAGTTTCTACCGCGAGATCCTGAGTGAAGTGGGTTACCCATATATTTCTTAACCGCTAATTGTCCACCCGCTTTGTAAGTAGAGAGGTCAACCCATGCAGTTAGACCACATGAAGCTTCACAGTTTGAACATGATGTTGGTACAAGCATATATTCAATGGCTTTAATACCATCTGGGTTTTCTTCACTTTGTACACCATTTCTTGAAGTACCACCACGCTTCCAATCTTGTCCACTAAGCTCTGTAAAGCTATCCCACTCTTCTAGTGGTGGATAATATGAAAGTGTTTTAGGTGTTGCTGTAAATTTACTCTCAGCTTGAGCAGGTGTTGTTACAACTGTCTCAAATACACCAGCTGCGAGTGTTGCACCTGCAACAGAATACGCTGTTCCTTTAAGAAAGCTTCTTCTGCCTTCAATAAAGTTTTTATTGTCGTTTTTCATTGATTTTGTCATAAATCTCTTCTCCTTAACTCAACGGTAGCATTTGTGGAATTTTGAGCCATACATCTTTTACCAAGAATAACCCTACCAATGCTAAAATAGCTGCAAATTTAAGCAGCGTTTTGTTATCACTCTTCATGTTACCTACAGCGATAAAAAATGGAATAATAAACCCTAAAGTCATACCAATCCAGAATTCAATGTTGTATGAACCACCAGAGTGAACAAATGCCAATACTGCTTCTGCTTCAGATGATTTGAATGAGAAGAAATACTCAGACATATACATACCAAATGAGAAGAACGTAGAAAGTGCTAAGATAAGTGCTAAATCTTTTCTAGCTTCTTTTGTCCACTCTCCAGATATGAAAATCAGTGCAGCTGAGCCTGCCATAAGTGCTGCCCACATCATTTGCATGACTTCAGTTGGTGCTTGCCATAACTCACGTGCAGATGACTGAGCCATAATAATCGCTGTATATGTTGTTACAGGGATTGCTAGGAAAATCAAAAATGGCATCAACTTTTCATATAAAGGACCATTGTTTCTACCAAACTTAGTCAGTAAACACCCTTTAAATGGTACACCTGGGAACTTCTCTCCCACACCAATAAACATAAGGATAGAGATAAGTCCTAAAAATATAGAAGCTAACCAAGCACCTACAGTAATAGATGAAGTCCAATGTGGGTGTAAAAAGATATTAATCATTCTATACGGTTGGTGTAAGTCAATCAGTGTAAATAATAAGAAAACATTTAATGCTAAAAATGCGATGATAGGCATTGCCCATCTTAAGTTTGGCATATCTTCTTTGTTGTGTCTAAACCATAAAAATGCTGCTAAGAAAACAACACCTGTACCGATACTTTTAGCCCACATATTGACAGTAATAATACTACCCCATACGATACCTTGAATAGGTACATCCAATGTTACAACAGCTTGTGTTGCATGAATTGCATTTTCTACCATTTTAGTGACCTCCCTCTTGTTCATGTGACTCTTCAGATGTAGCAGATTCTATAAAACTAACATTATCAGGTGTATCATGTCCTACAAATGGTGCTAGGAATCTATCTAAAATACCATGATTTTTATCGCCTACATGATCTAAATGTGTAATATTGTTAAAGAGGTTATACCCTTCAATTCTTTGATGTGCAAGTGGATTAAGTGTCTGATTACCGCCACCTACATAATAATGATGGGGATTTGTGTGTTTCTCAGGTTTACGTACCTGAACAGCACCTTTATGCTCCATAATATAAAGTGAAATATTTGAATGATCATCTTCAAGATCTCCAAAGATATTTGCTTCAACTGGACAAGCAACCACACATGCTGGCATCATACCTGACTCAATTCTGTGTGCACAGTATGTACATTTATCTGCCGTGTTTGTCTCAGGGTCCATATAGATAGCACCATAAGGACAAGCCATCATACATCCAGCACAACCAATACATCTTGCACTGTCAATATTAACAATACCATTTTCTAAGTAATGCAATGCCGATACTGGACAGATACGCTCACAAGGCGCAGACTCACAGTGGTTACAACGTAGTGGTGTAAACGATCTTCTTGTATCTGGGAATGTCCCTAAATCGATATATTTAACACGTAAACGCCAAGTACTAAGTGGTACTTCGTTTTCCACTTTACAAGCAATCTCACAACCTTTACAACCCATACATAGGTTAAGGTCAACCAAGAAACCTAATTTCATGCTTCCTCCTTAAATTTAGCTAAACTTATAATAGTTATAAGTCCCCATAATCTATCTAAGACTAGGGTAAACGCATAGATAAATACTATAAAACTTTGGATTAAACCACGGTTATTTACAATATTTTTCTATTCTTTTTTTTGTATATGTAGCGAATATAAATTCTTTCTATAAAAAATATTGATGAACTCCATATACGTACCTCATTGCCTATCTACTCTGTTAAAGAGGTTAAAATCTTTTGCATACCCTTTTGTGCATTTTCCAATACTTCCATATCTTCTTTATTCTCTATCGCCATTGATGACATCCAATTGTATACAGATGGAAAAGCAATATCTAACATCTTGTCATCTTTTTTCTTACTTAAATAAAGCGAACATGGTGCATATGCTCCTGCTTCTGGTCTACTTTTTGCAATAGCGAAGATAACGGGTAATTTACATATAGAATAAACTTCATAAAAGTCATACGCTTCATACTTTGCCTCTTCAAATTCATCACCTAAGTTATTGAATCCTGCTATCACAAATCCATTGGGAGCGAGTTCACCTTCAAAGCCCATTTTGAGTTCATCTAGTTCATCTTCCCACTCTTCTTCATCCATCTCCATACTAAAGTGTGTAACCAACTCACCTTTGGCTTTTTGCATGATGTAACTTGGACTTGTAAAGGTACCTTTTGGCATAGCACTCTGTAAGGTCTCTTTTACAAGTTTGCGTAAAGTAAGTAAAGTTTCATCATCACTAGGTGCATTCATGATTTTAGCCATAGCTTCTGCGGAGAGTGAAGAAACAGAGATAGTCTGCTCACCTTTCTTAGTATAAATAGACATACTCATAGGTGCAAATAATCCAACATTTGGATATTTCTTTACTAGTTCTAGTACTGCCTCTTTTTTATAGAAAGTAAAAAGATTATAGGTATCAAATCCTGAATCTTTAAACTGTTTTACAAAAGGGCCATTCATATCTCTATTGGCAGATACAGTAAACCCTGCTTTCTTAAAAGCCTCTTCTATACTGTTAGGTGTAATTTTTCCATCACTATTTTGAGATGTAATAATTTCAATATCTGAAACAATATTTTGTACCTCACTCGCTACTTCTCCTGCAACCTTTACCTCTGTAGCCATCACAGAGCATACTGCAAATGATGCATAGAGCATCCCTTTAACTATTAATTTCATTCTTTTATTTTCCTTTGTATTAAATTTTAATTTACTATTCTGCAGCATCTTCGATGATGCTTTTCATTGTTTCTTGAGCTTTTTCAAGCATTTGTAACATTTTTTTATCACTTATTGCCAATGTTGAAGTGAGATTTTCAATACTCAGAGTCACTATCTCTGTCTTATTGCTCCCTTTTTTATGATAGATAACCATTGTACATGGTGCAAATGCTCCAGCCTCTGGCTTTTCTTTAGAAAGTTCATAAATAATTTTTAATTTACATAAAGAGTATGCATCATAAAACATATATTCTTCATGTTTCTCCTCATTCAGTACTTTGTTAAAATCAATATAGTTTGCAACCACAAAACCACTTGGTTTCATCCCACTTTCCATCATCATCATCAAGTCTCCACGTGCTTCCATAGCATCTTCATCTTCTACATCAAAAGAGTATTTGGTATAGAGTGATTTACTTGTAGACACAGCTGCATAAGTTAAAGAAGTTTCAACGGCTGTTGGTAAAACTTTTAAAATGGTTTCTTTATTTAATTGTTCTAAATTTGAGAACAATTTATCTTTCACTTTTATAATATTTTGCTGTGCATCGGCACTTAAAAGTGCTACATAGAACTCATCTTCACCCTTTTTTTGATATGTAGCTATAGAAAAATGT
>JAMONG010000142.1 GCA_027066595.1 Sulfurovum sp. | reverse complement strand
TGTTTTAGCAATAGGTACAATGACAATAAGTGCAAATGCTGCATGTACTGCTCAAGCTTGTACTGATGTTAAAGTAACCGAAGTATATGCTACTTTTGGAGGAACTATATACATTTCAACAGATGGGAATGAAGGAAATTTAAATTGTACTTCTCCAGGTAACGTATATGTATCAGTAGGTGCAAATGATCCAGGTAAAAATGCATTATATTCTATGATGTTAACTGCTAAAACGACACAATCAAAAGTAAAAATAAGAATACAAGAAGGGACTAATGGTTGCCGTATATTATACGCAAATATTAAATAAAAAGTATTAATTTTAAAACTTAAAGTAGGTATATTAAATATATCTACTTTAAATCAATAACCTCGATTCAAGGGTCGGAGAATTATTCCCGACTAGATTAAAATAACTCTTATTATATTACGCCAATTCTAATCACTAACGCAATTTTACCTCTAATCAAGTAGCTAACTGTTTAGCAATTTCTGTAAAAGATACTTCATACGATATGATTTAACCTAAATCATGATACCATCTATGAATAGTGAATAGTGGAGTGACATTTGATTAAAATACTTTTACTGGAAGATGATCCTAACTTAGCCAAGTCACTTATAAGGTATTTGGAAAAACATGGGTATGAAGTGGACTGGGCAAAGCAGGGGGAAGAGGCTATTGATTTGAGTTATGAAAATAGCTATAGCCTTTATTTGTTTGATGTGAATGTACCTTTGATGAATGGTATTGATGTATTAACCGCTTTGCGTCAGGCAGAAGACAGAACACCTACGATTATTATCTCTGCTCAGATAGATATGGACTCTATGACTAAAGGCTTTACTGCAGGTGCAGATGATTATGTCAAGAAACCCTTTAACCCTGAAGAGTTACTTCTACGCATCAAAGCTAAAACGCTCCTACTTAAAGAGAGACTTACTGTACATGGCTATAGTTTAGATATTCATACATATGAGGTCTATCGTGGCAATACACTTTGTAGTATGGGAGAGATACAAAAGAGTATATTTACAGAGCTTTTACGAGCCTATCCAAATCCTGTATCTAAAGAGAATCTGATGGCATTGCTAGAGACACAAAATGATGGAGCTTTACGCGTCAATATCGTCAAGCTTAAAAAAGATACAGGGCTAGCAATAGAGGCTGTGCGAGGAGTGGGTTATAAAATTCTCTGAGAAAGAATCGTTTATTAAAAGTTTTGTACTTTTTTTTATGGTGATCGTACTTTTTTTACTCTTTATCTTTTACGATAAAGCCAAAAATGAAACAGTATACATACGTAATAACATTTTTTTGCAAATGCAAAACCATAGTCTTGGTTTAGATGATGAACGTTTTACTACGAATACACTACTTAAAAAAGGTGATAAAAAGTTTTATACACTTTACGAAGATAAAAATACGCTTTATATTTTAGCTCCTATCTCAAAAGAGAGTGGGAAACAAGAGATGATGATGGTCATCACACCAGCAGGAACAATCACGGTGCCTTATTCGAGTAAGGATACAAAGATGTTAAAAGTTTCATATTTAAAATCAGAATACAATCAGCTTATCTCTCAGATGTATTATCGTCTTTTATTTCAGTTTCTTTTAGCTGTCTTTGGAGCATTGATTGTCTCTTTACTTGCTGCTTGGTATACGCTTACTCCTTTACGTTCTTCATTGAGATTACTTGAAGATTTTATTAAAGATATTATTCATGATCTCAATACGCCATTGAGTGCTATTTTACTAAATCTAAAGATGATTGAGACAAAAAATGAGGAGATAGAGAGTATACGTACAGCAACACAAACTATAGAGATGTTACATCATAACTTAGACTCTTATCTTAAAGAACAAACACAGATAGAAGAAGTATTTAGTGTAGACGAGATAGTAAATAGATATGTCGCATTTTTTACTCCTTTATACGACTATCTAAGTTGGAATGTAGAGTTGAAAAAATGCCTACTTACTACAGATAAGCAAGCTTTTGAACGCATTGTCTATAATCTGCTAAGCAATGCTTGCAAATACAATACAAATGATGGGAAGATAGAAATAGCATTATATGGAACTATTTTATCTATAAGAAATAGCAGTTATGGGGTTAAAAACCCTCATAAAGTTTTTGAACGTTTTTATAAGGAGAGTGAAAGAGGATTAGGTATAGGTTTACACATAGTAGATAAATTATGTCTGACCCTCCAAATAGAAAAAAAGTTTATACTAGAGGGCACAGATGTTATTGTTGAATTAGATTGTAAAAATATTATTGCATAATTTTTTACGGGGTAAATTTTTCATTTGCTCTTTTAATTAAGTATTGACCATATTGGTTTTTCTTTAGGGGTTGGGCTAGTTCTAAGAGTTTTTCTTTAGATATGTATCCCATCTCATAGGCTATCTCTTCGATACATGCAACTTTGAGTCCTTGACGGTTTTCTATGGTTTGGATGAAGTTAGAAGCTTCAAGAAGACTCTCATGTGTCCCCGTGTCTAGCCATGCATAGCCTCTTCCCATAAGTTCAACTTTGAGTCTATCTTCTGCGAGATAGTCTTGGTTAAGTGTGGTAATCTCTAGTTCTCCACGGTCGGAAGGTTTTACCTGTTTTGCTTTTTGGATGACATCATTAGGGTAGAAATAGAGTCCCACCACAGCATAAGAGCTTTTTGGGTTACTTGGTTTTTCTTCTAGTGATGTGACTTTTCCATTTTTATCAAATTCTGCTACACCATAACGTTCAGGGTCTTTCACATAGTAGCCAAAAACAGTTGCATTATTTTCTTTAGCATTTTGTACAGAGGTAGCAAGGAGTTGTGTCATGCCATGTCCATAGAAGATGTTGTCTCCTAAGACAAGACAAACATCATCACTGCCTATGAATGTTTCACCCAGTAAAAAAGCTTGAGCCAGTCCATCAGGGGAGGGTTGTACAATATAAGAGAACTTCATACCAATATCTGAACCATCTCCAAGTAACTCTTCAAATCTTGGTAAGTCTGCAGGTGTTGAGATGATAAGTACTTCTGTAATGCCAGAAAGCATCAATATTGAAAGTGGATAATATATCATAGGTTTGTCATAAATGGGTGCAAGTTGTTTAGAGATGCCTTTTGTAATGGGATAGAGTCTTGTACCTGACCCTCCTGCTAATATAATACCTTTCATGCTTATCCTTTTGTTTTATTATAAAAATAGTTTGTTGCTTCAACAAACCCATCTACTGAGCCACAGTCAAAGCGTTTGCCTTTAAATTTATAGGCGATGACTTTACCTGCTTTGGCTTGTTCTAGCAGTGCGTCAGTGATTTGAATCTCTCCACCTTTTCCTGGGGATGTCTCTCTTAGAATATCAAAAATATCAGGGGTTAAAATATAACGTCCTATAATGGCCATATTGCTAGGGGCATCTTTTGAATCAGGTTTTTCAACCATATTTGTTACACGGTAAACATCCTCTGTATTGTCCACTAAATGCCCATCTATGACACCATATTTATGGGTTTCATCTTTAGGTATCTCTTCAATAGCTACGATGGAACATTGATATTTTTCATAAATTTCTATCATCTGTTTTAAGACATTATCATTACTATTTGTACAGAGGTCATCAGCAAGTATGACAGCGAAAGGTTCGTTACCTATGAGTGTTTCTCCTGTAAGTATGGCATGTCCTAAACCTTTCATTTCTACTTGTCTAGTATATGAAAAGGTACATTTTTCTATGAGTGAACGTATTTCAGTGAGAAGGTGTTCTTTACTGGTGTCTTTTATTTGATGTTCAAGTTCGTAAGAGATATCAAAATGATCTTCTATTGCACGTTTACCACGTCCTGTGATGACCGCCATTGTCTTTATATTTGCTTCAAGAGCCTCTTCTACACCATACTGAATAAGTGGTTTGGTAAGAACAGGAAGCATCTCTTTAGGAGTTGCTTTTGTTGCGGGTAAGAATCGTGTACCATAGCCTGCTGCAGGGAAAAGACATTTTTTTACCATGTATGAGTTCACTTTTTATTTAATTACAATAATTATATCTAAATTGATGTAATGGTTGTCTTTAAACGTGTTATTAAAGCCTACCATCTACAGTATCTGAATCTATAAACGATTTAATATCAAAAAGTACTTGTTTTTTAGTTGTGATAAAATTTAATGTTTTAAATTTTTCATGTGCGACTGCAAGGATGATAGTATCATAGGATGATAAGTTAATTTCTTCTTGTAATATAATTTGATATTCATTTTTAACTTCTATTTTATTTGCCCAAGGATCGTATACATCTATATTTGTACCAAATTCTTTTAATTCTTGAATCACATTAATAACACGTGAATTTCTAATATCTGGGCAGTTTTCTTTAAACGTAATACCCAAAATTAGTATTTTAGCATTATCTATTTCAATTTCTTTTTTAATCATCAGTTTTATAACTTGATTGGCAATATAAATACCCATATTGTCATTTAGTCTACGACCGGCCAATATGATTTCGGGATTATAGCCTACTTCTTGTGCTTTGTATGAAAGATAATAGGGGTCAACACCTATACAATGACCACCAACTAACCCAGGTCTAAAAGGTAAAAAATTCCATTTCGTATTGGCAGCATCCAATACAGATTTGGTATCTATATTAAGTTTACTAAAAATAATAGCCAGTTCATTCATGAAAGCGATATTGATATCACGTTGTGCATTTTCTATGATTTTTGCGGCTTCAGCTACTTTAATAGATGGTGCTAAATGTGTTCCCGCAGTAATAATACTTGCATACAGTGTATCTATTTTTTTAGCTATTTCAGGGGTCGAACCAGAAGTAACTTTTTTTATTTTTGTAATGGTATGTTCTTTATCTCCAGGATTTATACGTTCTGGAGAATAGCCACAAAAAAAATCTCTATTAAACTTTAGATGACTTTCTTTTTCCAATATAGGTATGCATATCTCTTCCGTCGCACCTGGATATACAGTAGATTCATAAATGACAATATCATTTTCTTTTAATAGTTTACCAATAGATTGTGATGCATTAATAAGAGAAGAAAGATTAGGTTTATTTTCATTGGTAATGGGTGTAGGGACTGTTACTATGAAAATATTACACTCTTTAGCCTTAGTGAGGGTATTTGTAAATAAGATGCCATTTGATATAGATGTTTTTACTTGCTTATCCGAGAGTTCTAGTGTACGATCAAAACCATTATTTAATTCATTGATTCTTTTTGTATCAATATCAAAACCGATGACTTGATAGTATTCTGAAAATGCGTGTGCTAAAGGAAGTCCAACATATCCTAATCCTATAATAGCTATTTTGATGGGCATGATTTTCTTTATCCTAACTTGAAAATGTTATAGTATTAAACCATAGATAGGAATAAGCCAAGCGTAATTATCATTACCTCGATTAAGTATTTCTTCAATGGCACTAAACCATACATTTGCCATTTTATAGTATCCCATATCATTTGGATGAAGTGAGTCTTGAAAATCACTTGAGTAGTTAATACCTGCACCATTTTCCATATCTACGACTACAATGTCATCTCCATTTGCTATACGTGTATCTGCGAGGCTTTGTATATTTATATTAAGATTAGTGAGGTGTGCATAATTGAGTGGAGAATTAAGAATACGTGCTAAAACAACAGTAATTTTATGGTCGTACGTTGTTTCGTAGCGATCTATCTCATCAAGTATACGATTGATGCCATAGGTACTTTCACTCCAGTCATTTGTACCGATATGAAGTAAAATAATATCTGCAGGATTCTCTATAAGTTTGGCGTAAATGATATTTGCTATTTCAATACTTGTCCAACCAACATATCCTTCATTGTCAGGATCAAAGGCAGGCACAATGGCACTACCTGCGATAAGAGAACCTACAAAGTCTACATCATATTGAGCATTTTGTAGTTGGTGCCAAAGGTAATAACGATAAGCATAACGATAGCCATCATTGATAGGAGTTTCCATCTCTGAAAATGTCCAATCATAGGTAAGGGAGTCACCTAGTGGCATAATACGTATGGTTTCAGCCTGTATTAACCCTGTGAAAATGAAAATAAAAATGATGAATATATTTTTAATGGTAGTCATTTTAATTTTCTTCTTCGATATGTTCAAAACGTTTACATGCTTTATCATATCCATAATCACATGCTTTTAAATAATACTCTTTTGCTTTGACTTTGTCTTCTTTAAGACCAGAACCACGGTCATATAAAATACCAATATGATGACATGCCACGGCGACTTTATTTTCACAAGCTGATTGCATAGCAGAAAGTTCAGAACTATGACTATGTGTTAGTAATAATGAAAGAATGATAAAAATATTTTTCATAGATATATCCTAGATGGTGTGTTTTGTATTGTAGCCAAAATAGGATTATGCAAGGATTACAGTGAGTGAGTTAGTTTTTTCTTTAAAATAATCTTTGCAGCTTCTACACCAGGTTGGTCATAAGTATTGACATCTATAAGTTCACCTACAAGTGAAGTAAGAAGTTCATAATAAAAGATAAGCGAGCCTATGTTTTCTGCATCTATTTTGGGGATAGTGATACTGTCAAGAGGGATATTTTCTTCAACTTTGAGTGCTTCCATGACTGAGTTACATTGCATGTTTATAAGCTGTGAAAAAGGGAGGTTATTGAGTGTGTCAAGTGATTCTAAATGGGCGAGTGTTGTGTTTGGAATTTTGATTTCATCTTCAAAGTCTTCTATTTGGATGAAGGTAACAGACTTGTCTCTTGTGCCTTCCATAATAAGTTGTAAAAATGAGTGTTGGTCTTTAGGACCGATGAGTCCGATGGGAGTAAGCCCTACATGAAAGGCAGAAGAACGTTGTTTTTTTCCTAAGCTTTCACCCCAAAGTTGTACATACCATTCACAAAAGTATTTCAGTGACTCAGAATAAGCAAAGAGACAGTTGATGTGATATTGGGCATGATTTTTAGCATAAAAAAGAGATTTTTTTAACAAAATATCATGTAAATATCCATCTTCAAAAAAGCTATTTTTAATTTTAGATGCTCCTGCGAGTAGTGCTTTGATGTCTATACCACACAGTGCTAAAGGGACTAGTCCTACAACAGAGAGTACTGAAAACCTACCTCCTACATTATCAGGAAGATGAAGTATTTGTGCTTGAACACTTTTTGCATATTTTTCTAAAGCAGAACCAGGATCAGTGATGAAAGTATAGCAAGAAGCATTTGCTTGTAAAGAGAGGATATATTTGTAAATAGCAAAAGTCTCTACTGTTGTGCCTGATTTGGAGATGACTAAAAAGTGTGTTTTCTCTAAATCTATTTGAGAGAGTAGACTTTTGATATTGATAGGGTCAGTACTTTCAAAAAAGTAAAGTTTTCTACGAAGATTTTCAACAGGTTTAAGAAACTCATAGACAGCTTTAGCACCAAGAGAACTTCCACCTATGCCTATGACTGCGATAGATTCTATGGAAGAGGGAATCGTCTCACAATAAGCTGTAATATGACTGATATCTTGCTCTGGCAAAGCGTAATAGCCTATGCTCTCTTTCTCTTTTTGTAGAGCGTTAAATGCATGTTTGGCTTTTTCACCTAAGGTAGTGTTGAAGTGGAGTCTATTTTTCACAATGCCTCTTTTGCCTCTTGTATGAGCTTATTTACCGCTGTTTCATAGGTTTTTGCCAGTGTTTCATCTGTAGATTCAAAGCGTGTTACCAGTACAGGGGTGGTGTTACTTGCACGTACAAGTCCCCAGCCTTTTTCAAAGTTAATACGTACACCATCTACATCAATGATATTGAGTATGGTCGGAAAATCTGATGGGGGGTCTGTGAGCAATTCTTTTACCTTGTCTATAATTAAGAATTTCTCTTCTTCGGTAGTTTCTACTTTTATCTCTTCAGTTGAAAAGACTTGTGGTAGTGCATCTATCTCGGCATCTATGTCGATACCATCTGCAATAAGTTCTAGCATTCTAAGCGTGGCATAGATAGCATCATCATAGCCAAAATAACGGTGTTTAAAGAAGATATGTCCCGAGACTTCACAAGCAAGGTCGGCACCTGTCTCTTTCATCTTTACTTTGAGGTTAGAGTGCCCTGTTTTGTACATGATGGCTTTTGCACCACGACGCTCTAGTTCATCATACATCACCTGTGAACACTTTACTTCACCGATGACTGTAGGATTTTCCATTTTCATCGCATAAAGCAGAGCCATTTGGTCACCTTTGATGTTGTGCTTGTGTGTCAGTACTGCAATACGGTCAGCATCTCCATCATAGGCAAAAGCAATGTCACCGTTTTGAGCCAAAGCAGCTTTAACATCGACAAGATTTTTTTCTACAGAAGGGTCGGGGTGGTGGTTTGGAAAGGTACCATCTGGTTCAAGGTAAAGTCCCTCATAGTTAAATGCTAAGGCATCAAAGATACGACTTAGTACTGTATCTGCTACACCGTTTCCTCCATCAACAACAAGTTTTGTTTCTAGACCTTTAAGATGTGCAAACTCTTTGATCATAAAGTTGATGTAGGGTGTTTTTACATCTATTTCAGTTTTTTGAGTATTGTCTTCAATCTTTTTATCTTGATGGGCGATGATTTCATCACCTAAAGCATAGATGTCTTCACCAAAAAAAGGCCCTTTATCGACAGTCATTTTAAAGCCATTGTACTCAGAAGGATTATGTGAACCTGTAATCATGATAGAGGCATCGGTGCTTAACCCATCCATCTCTATATAGTTAGAGTAGTAGTTTACCGGGGTTGCTACCATACCCATGTCTAGTACCTTACATCCCGCTGCGTTAAGTCCTGAAGTAAGGTAGTCTCGTAGTATGGGAGAGTGTGAACGTGCATCATAACCGATGGAGACAATTTTGTCACCTTTTATTTTTTGTCCTAAAAAATAGCCTATGAGTTTGACGGACTGTTCGTTAAGTTCTTTTTCGAAAATACCTCGTATGTCATATTCACGAAAGATGGAAGCATTGATGGACATAGATAACCTTAGATTAATTTTTAAAATTATAGCAGTAAAAACTAAGATTTAATCTGCAGGACGATAGTTCTTCTCTTTTTCTAGGCGTTCTTGACGTATTTTTTCTTTATAGGCTTTTTTCTTAGCTGCCATCATCGCTGCATCTTGAAGATCTTCTTCATTGTCGTGGCGGACGGCATCGGTAAATTTATTGTGGTCATCAAACTGCCCTGTCTTTACCGCCCAGATGAGAGCACCTAAGCCTATGGCACCTAAAAAAGTGGAAACACCTATCATGAGTATGACTATATCTTCGCTCATTTTGACTCCTTAAATTTTAAACGTTTAATACGCATTGAATTTCCTACGACCACAAGAGAACTTAAAGACATAGAAAGAGCAGCCACCAAAGGATTTACAAAACCTAGTACTGCAAGTGGCACGGCTACCACATTATACAACAATGAAAAGCCCAAATTTTCTTTGACTGCTCCAAAGGTACGACGAGAGAGTCTAAATGCATCGTAAAGACTTAATGGTTTTTCATCTAAAAGTACAATGTCACTGACATTTATGGCAACATCTGCACCATTTCCCATGGCAATAGCAATGTCTGATGAGGCTAGGGCAATGGCATCATTAATCCCATCACCTGCCATCACAACAATATGACCTTGGGTATGAAAATCATCAATCAAACGGGCTTTGTCTTGTGGGAGAAGTTTGGCATGTACCTGTGTTATACCTACTTCATGGGCTACCTTGTTGGCACTTTGTGTATGGTCACCTGTAAGCATAACTACTTCTACACCTAGAGCTTTGATGTTGGCTATGGCTTCTTTTGCACCCTCGCGTATGGTATCGGTCAGTTCAAAGTGGGCTACAAGCTTCTCATCGATGCTAAATAAAAAGAGTGTATTTTCAGACCTTGTTTCAACCTTTATGCCTGAAGCTTGAAGCAAGGAGGCATTGCCACCTAGGAGTTTTTTACCTTGGTAGTCTGCTTGTATACCTTTTGCTTCTATGCTTTTTATGTGCTCTAAGTTGAGGGTAGTTAGGTTGGGGTATTGGGTCTGTAGGTATACTTGTATGCCTTTGGCGACGGGGTGGTTACTTGTATTGACGAGTGAAAAGAGTAATGTGGGATTAAAGCTTTCAAAGAGTTGTACATCAATGACTGAGGGTTTCCCCTCTGTAATCGTGCCTGTTTTATCAAGGGCTAAAATGTCAGCTTTTGCCATGGTCTCAAGAAAAGTAGCTTCTTTAAAAAGTATGTTACGTTTTGCAGCGATGCCTATGCCTACTAAAGTTGCCATTGGTGTTGCCAAACCCAAGGCACAAGGACAAGCAATAACAATAACCGAGATACCCACAATAAGTGCTGTCTCAAAACTACCATGATAGAAGTACCACCCTGCAAAGGTAAGGAGTGCGATGAGTAGAATAATCGTAGAAAAATAGCCAGAGACAGTGTTGGCAAGTTGCTCAATACGTGGCTTTTTGGTGATAGACTCTTCAAGAAGTGAGACAATAGATGTAAGCATAGAACCAGAAGCATCCGCCGTGGCTTTGTAGTACAAGACAGAGTCCAGACAGAGTGAACCGCTGAGTATCTTGTCTCCTTGTTTTTTGTAGATGGGTTCATTCTCACCTGTGAGTGAAGACTCATCAAAAGAGGCTTCTCCTTGTGTGACTTCTCCGTCTATGACCACTTTTTCGCCAGGTTTTAGCTCTATGGTGTCACCTACTTTAACATTTTCGATA
>JAMONG010000141.1 GCA_027066595.1 Sulfurovum sp. | reverse complement strand
ACGCGTATAGATGTAGAAAATATATCAGATAAACTTGAACTCATAGAAGACCTTGAATATGCTATAGATAAACAAAAAATGCTTACCTTTAGCTACAAAAGATGGTATAAACCAGACAAATTAAAAACATACATTGAAGTCAAGCCCTACAAAATAATCATCTTTGATGGCTTTTGGTACTTGCTTACTAAATACAAAGACAACTACATCAAGTTCTACCTCAAAGAGATACGTGACTTAGAAATATTAGACAAAACATTTGAGCAAGAAGAAAAAGTACTAGACCGTATGAACAAAGCCTTAGATATATGGTTCGACCCCAAAGCAGAACCTTTTGATGTAACACTATTGCTAGATAGTGATGCCATCGTCTACTTTGAGCGTAAACCCATCAAAGGTCAGTACCTCAAAAATAATAGTGATGGTACAGCAGAACTTACTATGAGCATTACCCATAAACGTGAGTTATTTAGTATTTTAAGGAAGTGGTTACCGCAGATAAAAGTTATTGAGCCACATAAATTACAAGTTGAATTTGAAAAGATGTTAAAAGAATATTTAATATAGAGAGCCTGTATCTACTCTCTATTAAGGATACTACTTCGCTTTCTCCAAATATTTACCATCGACGGTATCGACAACAATTTTCTGACCTTCTAAAATAAAGAATGGCACTTGTACCACTGCTCCCGAATCAAGTGTCGCTGGCTTTTTACCACCTTGGCTATCACCTTTAAAGTTTGGAGGCGTTTCGACGACTGTATATGTTGCAGTTTGTGCAATCTCTACAGAGATAGCTTTCCCATCGTGAAACAAAATATCTGCTTCCATACCATCTATCATATAATCAAAAGTGTCTTTACCTACTTGTTCATGCGTAAGTCCTATTTGATCATAGGTTGTGGTATCCATAAACTGTAAAAAATCACCATCATCATAGAGGTATTGCATTGTTTTTTGTTCAAGTTCTGGTACTTCAAACTTATCACCAGCATGTACTGTTTTTTCTATTACTTTACCTGTTGAAAGGTTTTTAATTTTCATACGTACAAATGCTGCACCTTTACCTGGTTTTACATGTTGAAACTCAGTTACTCTGTAGGGGTTTCCTGTAATCTCAAGTCTCGCACCTTTTTTGATGTCACCCATTCCGATTGTAGCCATAGTAGCTCCTTAAAAAATAATGAGTGATTATAGCAGATGCTTGGTTAAAGGTGATAAGACTCCTTAAGTCTTAAGGTATTCCTCTACTTCAGACTTTAATAACCTCAATTCCTTTTTATACAATGGAAGATAATCTTGCAGTTTATTTTCTTGCTTATAATCAAAGGTTTGCATCACCTCTATCAATATTCTTCTTAGTCCTATCGCACCTATAATTTCTGCTAACCTTATCGAATCTAACACAAAGGATTTTAATTCTTTGTGTTCTGCTTTCATCACATATTCTTCTAATACTTCATCGGAATTTTGTAACGTAATATATATTTCTTTCAAAACTTCTTTATAAAAAATAGCCGTGTTTGCATGAGATATACCTTTTTGTATATCCAAGACCTGTTTATTCTCTTTATATTTTGTAAGTTTATTTTGCACATGCTTCACACTACTTCGTTCATAACTTGTATATGTCACTAACGCGGTATAAAGTTGCCCTATTTTAAAAGGTTTATGTAGAAAAGCATTTATACCCTCTATTTCTTGTGTACTTTGTGTAAACCCAATGCTATCTATGGCAACAATAGGTAACATTTTAATGTTACGAATTTTTCTAATTTGTTTTGTCGCTTCATATCCATCCATAACTGGCATATTGGTGTCCATAAAAATCAAATCAAGTTCTGCATTATTTTTCACAATTTCGACTGCTTCTAACCCATTATTTGCCATAATAATAGTCATACCCGAACGACTGAAAACACCTTTTAAAATCTTTTGATTCATACTATTATCTTCTACAATCAATATATGTAAATGGGCAAACTGTTTAAAACTCTCTCTAGTGATACCTAGTCTATCTTTTAAAAATATGGATTTTAAAGATGATGATTCTTTTTTTATATTTTCAACAATAGGTATTTGAGACTCATTTTTTCTAATAAGTGCTGTCTCTATAATATGTAACAGTTGTTCATTTTGTAAAGGTTTATACATAAGTTCATAAGGTTGTAAAATATTTTCTTTCTCTATGTCATCATAGATATTTTTTAACACAACCATAACAGGACTTTTTGACCCTTCTAATACTTCTAATCTAGAAGTCAGTCTATAATCAAGAACACTATTATCCAATATACAAACATCATACTTTGACATTTTAGGTACAAGATTAGCTAGATCATTTTTATCAACAAGATCTACACTCATCTGGTAGTGACTGTATTTTTCAAATAAAATACTTGAAAATTCATCATTATTCACACATATAAAAATCCGTTTATCTTTATATTTAGTATTTGTAGTTAATATACTTTTTTCATCTATAGAAGGGCTATATGGTAACTCAATATGGTATAATGTACCTCTATTATCAGTACTACTAATAGTTAAACTACCTTTCATTTGTAGTATTAACTGATGTGCGATATACATATAAAGTTTATCTTGCGATTTGTATTCTTCTTTTAATGTATAGTTATCTAAAATAGCATTCAGTTCATCTTCTAACATGACTTTCTTTTTATTAGATATATCAATATAAAGTTTACTTTTCTTAACTGATAGCTTTAAAATAATAGCACTTTCATATGTACCATTCATTGCATCATGTAGTAAAGTAGAGAGTATCTGTTCCATACGCTTAGAGTCACCCTTAAGTAAAGATGAAATCTTCGTCGAGACATCGTATATTAACTCTGTTTTTGTTGTTTTTAAATTATCATGAATCATACTAAATGTTTCATTGAGTATGTTACTTACTTTATAGGTTTCATTTTTCAGCTCTAAGCTTCCAGACTTAATCTTTAAAAAATCTATAAGCTCTTGCGTCGCATCAAGCAACAGTGCTTCACTTTCTTGGAATTTTTCAATTTCCTCTTTAAATAAAGAGGGATTCATATCTTCAAAAATATTTTTTTCAAGACTTTCCCTTCGTTGGATAATACCTTTTGTTGATGTTTCAATCTTTCCACTCATAAATTCTAATATGAATTGTTGCTTCTTCTCAACTTCTTTTTCTTTTTTTAAAATCATTTTATGTTTTTTATCTAATTCTTTCAATTTCTCTGAAGATAAATATAAAGACATCATGCTAATAATAGCCAATGCAAAAAGTGAAATCCAAAGTGATGATTCTTCTTGTATTAGCAAATCAACATAGCTATTAGCCGATAAATGAAGAGGGAAGATAAGAAGTAGCCCCTTAAAAAATTTAATCACATATGAACCTTTTTAATAAAAATTGAATATAAAGTTCTTTATTATATCAAAAAATATAGATATATTTGACTTTTATTTGACTTTTTTTAGTTAGGACATTTTCTAGATACTTAAAAAGTATATCATATCACTATCTTTATAAGGTTTTTGAGGTTTATATGATTAGATATATGACGAAATAATTCGTCATATATTAACTATTTGGTGATGGAAATATTATTTTTATCTTCTACATCACAATGTGGGTTTTTATCAAAATCCATTGCTTTTGCATTATCCATAAGTACAGGAACAAACAGAAGAGATACGAAGACTGCTGCTACAGTACCTGAGATAAGTGCTACACCAAGCCCACCAAATACAGGATCTCCTGCAAGTAAGGCAGAACCTAAGATAATAGCTACAGCAGTAAGGGCAATAGGTTTAGCTCTTGTGGCAGCTGCCACTGCAATGGCTCTACGTTTTTTTATACCCTCACACTCCATCAACGACTTAGCAAAGTCAATCAATAATAAAGAGTTACGCGAGGAAATACCAATGAGTGCAATAAACCCTATGAGAGAAGTAGCAGTAAGGAAGAATGTTTCTGTAGTAAACCAATTGGCTACCCAGTGTCCTACAATCACTCCAATAAGAGAGAGGAAAGAACCAAGCAATACAATACCTGAAATAGCAAAACTCTTATAGTAAATCACTAACAGTAAAAAGATAAGAATCAAAGCAGAAATAAATGCTCCACCCAAATCTCTAAAGGTGTCGAGTGTTACTTTCATCTCACCATCCCAACGGATGAGAAATTTTTCTTGTGTTTTTCTATCTATCAATGTAAAGTCAAACATATAGGTAGAGAAACCTGCTTTTTCAATAATATAATCTTTTTCAAATTTTTCGAGTAATACATCTCTTGCTTCAAGTAGTGGGTAGACTTGAGACACCATATCTGTCTCAGCAATCACATTGGTCATACGAGAGAGGTCTTTATGCATAATCATATAGTTAGACATGACCTTTCTAATATTTACAACCTCTGAAAGTGGTACCATCATCCCTCTCATATTCATAAGATTAAGAGAGGAAAGTTTACTCTGAAGTGAATCTACATTTGATTTTGACAACTTTTTACTGTCATTATCAAGCACTAAAAACATATTAATTTGATCGGGAGAGTTTTTAGAGTTTTTATGTGCAATCACCATACCTTCAAAAGCAAGGTATAAAATATTATTTACCTGCTTAACAGAGAGTCCTGAACGTGCCACTTTCTCTTTGTCTGGTATGAGTTCAAACTTTTCAAAATTCTCATCAGCCATAATATCTATATCGACAAGTCCTTCAGTATTTGAAAGTGTATCTGCAACATCTACTGCTAGTTCTCTTATCTTCGAGAGGTTCTCACCATGCACTTCAACAACAATAGATGCCAATGTTGGAGGACCTGATGGTTGTTCTATAAACTTAATATTGGTTCCTCTAACTAAAGGGACACAAGCTTCTTGTATAGCAGGTCTCATACGTTGTACCATAAGAAATGATGGCTCTGCACGATGGTGCTTATCTGTAAGATTGACAGAAATTTCAGATACGTTTTCTGTACGTTTCATACTCGCACCTTTAACTAATCCTGCGTAATCAAGAGGAATACCCTGTCCTAAAAACAACTCAATATTCATTATTTCTTGTTCTTTTTTTAAAAAACCTATGACACAAGCACTTACTTTTTTTGTTTGGTCTATCGATGAACCCGCGGGTGTATCAACGTAAATAGAAAAAGTATTAGCACTTTTACCTGGCAACATTTTTGCCAGTACCATCTTTGTAGGAAACATCATAAGTGACAAGAAAAATGCTGCTGCAGTGAGGACAATCACTAACTTCTTTTTCATTTTACTGTTAAGGATATTATAAATAAAGCTTTCAAGGTTTTTCATTATTTTGATCCTTCTTTTTTCTCTTCTTTTTTCATTTCACTCTCTTTATGATGATTATCACCATGTTCAGGTTTTTTCAAAAGTTTTAAACTCAAATACGGTGTAAATATATAAGCAACAAACAAAGAGGCTATAAGTGCCACAGGAACATTATAGGGGATAGGCTTCATAAATGACCCCATCATACCCCCAACAAATGCCATAGGTACCATCGTCAAAATAATAGCCAATGTCGCGATGTTTGTAGGTGCTCCAATTTCATCGGTAGCCTCTATAAGTAATGCTTCCATCTCTTTATCTTCTACACCATGTGCATGTAGATGCCTATGTATATTTTCGATTACAATAATAGCGGCATCCACCAATAACCCCAAGGAAAGTAGAAGTGCAAAAAGCGTAATCCTATTCATCGTTTGTCCCGTCATCCAAGCCGTGAAAAGCGTCACTGCCAAAATAGCAGGCACAGAGAAAGTAACGATAAGTGATTCTCTCCATCCCAAAGCAAATACAAGCATCAAGGCAATAATTACAATGGTAATGATTAAGTGACTCATAAGTTCATTTACTGCTTCATTTGCACGTTCACCGTAATTTCTCGTAATCAAATATCCAATACCTAGTTCATCAAATTCTCGTTGATACTCTTCTAAAACTTTTACTACGTCTTCTGCTACAAATACCGCATTGGTTCCAGCTAGTTTTGCAACAGTCATTGTAATTTGACTGGCTTCATCACTTAAAGTTGAATTGTGTTCAGATTTTGAAAGTATCTTTGCTGTTTGAAAATTTTGTATATCAATACCATGTGTCACACTAGCCACATCACGCAGATAAATAGGTGAGCCCATGTATTGAGCTACAATCACGGAACCGACATCTTCTACACTCTCTATGGCATTTTTCACACCAAAGATAACTAATCGACCATCATTTGTTTTACCTTTCACATCAGGTACATCAACAGCCACAGATTGTACCGCTTGCATTATTTGTCCGAGTGAAAGATGGTAAGCAGAAAGTTTACCCATATCTACTTCAATATTATACTGTGCTCTACGGGCACCCTTAAGTGTCGTTTTAGCCACATACTCTACAGCATTAATATGCTGTTGTACCTCACGTACCATTTCAAAGAGTTTCACATCACCCACATTTTTACCTGCCTTAGGGTAAAAAGCAACTGTAATAATAGGGATATCAATATCGATATCAAAAGGTTTAATAAGTGGTTGCATCACCCCTTTAGGCATAGAATCCATATTTTGCATCACTTTATCATAAAGCTTTAGGTTAGAGTCTTCTCTATTTTCTCCAATGTAGTACATGACATTAACAATACCTACATTATCCATCGCCATGCCATAGATATGCTCTATACCATGTACTTCACGAAGTTTACGCTCAAGTGGCTTGACAATAATATTTTCTATCTCTTTAGGTGTAGCTCCTGGCATTGCTACAACTACTGCACCACCAGAGATAGCAATCTGCGGATCTTCTTCTCTAGGCATAGTGTTAAGTGCCAAATACCCCATAAGTAATAGAAATGCACCTAACACTGCAGTAAGAGGATTTTTTAAAAATCCCTTTGCAAGTGTTCCTGCAACATTAATGATTTTATACTCTTTACTTACTTGCTCTTTATTATTTTCCATATTACCCTACTTAATAAGAATTTTGACATACATACCAGGATAGACTGAACTGCTTTTATCATCCATTTTCATAATAATCTTAAATTTATGTGTCATTGGATTTGAGTTTGGAACAATTGCCGTAATCTTACCTGTTGTAGCAAAACCAATAGAAGGAATCTCAATCTCTACTACTTTCCCCATATTGATATACTTTAATTGTGTTTCAGAAAGTTCTGCAACTACTTTTAACTTACTTAAATCTGTTAAAACAACGGCTGGCATACCAGGTATTGCCATCTCCCCTTCATTTAATCGCTTTTCAACTATTACACCATCATTTGGTGCAAGTATCGTCAAGTAATTATACTGATTTAAAACTTCATCTTTTTTTGCCAATGCTTGATTTGCTTGTTGTTCTGCTATTTCAACCATATCTTTAAGGTTTTTTGCTGCTAATTGTAACTGTTCAAACTCATATTTAGAGACCATATTCTTTTTATAAAGTCTCTCATGACGTGCAAGGTTAATCAAGACATTATTATATTGATTCTTATTCATCTGAAGTGCCAATCTTGCCTGAGAAATAGCAAGGTCAACTTGACGTTCAGCTGACTCTACCTCTTTTGAGTCTATTTCGTAAATAAGCTGCCCTTTTTTTACAATGTCACCTTCAGATACTGCCATGTTTTTCACATATCCCATATATCGACTAGTTAACATCTTTTGGTTATCAGATATCACTGAACCACTAAGGTTTATCTCTACGGCATTGAGTGATGTAAGCAATAATGCCGTCACCATAAGTTTTATAACTGTTTGCATTATTTTTCTCCTATATTTATCATACTATTTAATTCAAATATTTTTGTATTACGTTCATTTTTAGCAGTTAAAAGTTTAAGAAGCATCTCTAACTCTTTTGACTGTTTTATAAGTACATCCGTAATAGAAACGATGCCTTCTTTATAACGGGAACTATAATTTTCATATACCTTTTTAGCAAATTGAAGCTGTTTTGTATAACTTTTTACATCTGCATTTTTACTCAAAATTTCAGTTTCAAGTTTTTTTACTTTTAGTGCAATACCAGACTTTGCCAATGCCACCTGGTTTTGCACTCTTAGGTGATTGACTTTCGCTTTTTCAAGATTAGCATCATCGACTCCACCATTAAAAACATTCCATTTTAGCTGGACACCCACCGTATAAGAATCTTTTTGTGTAAATTCATTCCACAAAGTGTTATCTGCACTTGCATACTCCCCAAAAGCACCCACCGTTGGTAAATAATTAGCTTCTTCAACACCCACAGCCATCTGAGTAATTTCAAGTCCTAGTTTCGCTTTTTGGATGTCTAAGTTATTACTCTCTACATCATTCATATTTACTTTAGGCATCGGTGCCATATCATTTACTTTTATAATGGATGTTACGTCAGTATCCAGTAAAAAAGAGAGGAATTGATAGGCTAAATCACGATTGAGTTTGGCTTGGTTATACATGCTCTGAGCTTCAGCAAGTCTCGCTTGTACTTCAAGTGCATCTATCTCTTTTGCATAGCCCTCTTTTTCCATATTTTCAATAATATTTTCCAAGTGCTTAATATTTTTTATAATTTTTGAAAGATTATAAATATAATTTTGTATCAGTGAAATATCATAAAAGGCTTTTTTAGTTTGGAACACTTTTTCATTTAGTAATTTTTGTGTATCAAATTGGCTCATACGTTGCATAGATTTCGTAATACGTTCATACTCAGTAAGTTTTCCACCTGTATAGAGTGGAAGCATATAAGAAATTTTTGTTTGATAATAGTTACGAGCACCTGGATAATTAAGTGCTTGTGGATCTAGACTTAAAATATTGGGGTCTTGTGGGTCAAACTCAGCAAAACCAAAATCTCCAAAAGTTGCCTCTCTACTTTGAAGTTTAAAACCAAAAACATTGCCTGCATCATTAGAACGCATACCTGTTAAAGATAAATCAAGTTTACCATAACTCTGCCCTTCTACTGCTCTTACTTCATAAGCTTTCATCTGTTCATTAAACCTAGAAATCTTTAACTCAAGATTCTTCTCTTTGAGCATTTCTAGTGCGGTACTAAGTTGTAGATTTTCAACACTTGCAAAAAGAGGTAGGTTTAATAGAAGTAGAATAAGTGATTTTTTTATGATCATCATGTACTCCAAAATTAGAATTTTAATATAAATGTAGCTTATATTTAAGAGATATTATAGCAAGCATAAGATATATTTATGATTAAATCAGTTATTTATAATAAAAAAAATTGAAGACAAAGTGTTGTAGAAACCCAAATACACATATTGTATTTGGAGCGTATGAAATTATAATGTTGCATAAGTGACAGAAATACAAGCTTCTAAAGCTTGTAATGCTTTAATAACCTCTTTCGTTACATGTCCATCAATACGAACAACTGCTAATGCTTGCTGTTTAGAATCACGACCTAATCTAAAGTCAGAAATATTAAGACCATTGTCAGCCATTATTTTACCAACACTACCAATTACACCTGGTGTGTCTGTATTTCTAAAGAATATCATCGTACCTTTTGGTTCCACATCAAGTACATAATCATCTATCTCTATAATACGCTGTACAGTATCATCAAATACCGTACCTGCGATAGAGATTGTACCATCTGCTGTTGTAAGTTTGATACCTACTTTGTTAGTAAATCCAGAGTTATTTGGTTTCACTTCTTTGCTTATCTCTATACCACGTTCAGCTGCTACAAATTCAGCATTCACATAGTTTACTTGATCACCAAGAGACTCTGTAAGTACACCAACTGTCGCAAATGTTCCCATAGACTCAATGTGATCAGCCACAGGACCCGTAGCCATCACTTTGATAGATTTTACCGCTGACTTCGTTACTTGTGCAGAAAGGTGACCTATTTTTTGAATAAGTTCAAGGTATGGTCTTACAAAATCAGGAAGTTCATTTTCTTTGATGGGTAAATTCAGTGCATTAGGATAAGAGATTCCTTTTGCTGCTGCTATGGCATTTTCTGCTGCTTGAATAGCAATGTTTTTTTGTGACTCTTTCGTGTTAGCCCCAAGGTGAGGCGTTACAGTTACATTGTCAAGATCTAGTAAAGGGTGATCCGTTGCAGGCTCTTTATTAAATACATCAATCCCCGCCATGGCTATCTTACCATTGGTAAGTCCCTCTAGTAGTGCCTCTTCATTAAAAAGCCCACCTCTTGCACAGTTGATAAGTATCACGCCATCTTTCATTTTAGCGATTTCTGCTTTGTCTATCATACCCACTGTCTCAGAGTTTTTAGGTGTATGAATAGTAATGATATCACAAGCTAAAATATCTTCAAAGTTTTTCGTATACCCAATGTCAAGATCCGTAGCTTTTGAAGCATCTATATAGGGGTCATATGCTAAAACATCCATTTCAAATGCTTTAGCTCTTTTACCTACACGAGAACCGATGTTACCAAAACCTATGATTCCTAGTTTCTTATCTTTAAGTTCTGTACCATACCAATCTTGTCTTCTCCATACACGGTCAATTTTGAGGTTATTATGTGCATAAGGAAATGAACGTACACATGAAAGCATATGCGTCATTGTAAGTTCAACTGCAGCAATAGTATTGGCAGTTGGTACATTCATAATCACGATACCTTGTTTAGATGAACCAGGAATATCTACATTATCCACACCAACACCTGCACGTACTACTGCTGTGATATTTTTTGCAGATGCTAAAAATGCATCATCCACATCTGTAGAAGAACGTGTAATAGCAACATCTGCTAAAGGAATAATATCTGCAATGAGTTTATCTTTTGGTTCA
>JAMONG010000140.1 GCA_027066595.1 Sulfurovum sp. | reverse complement strand
GTAAAACCTTTAGATGAAGAGATGTTACTTTCCCTTTCTAAAAAGTACAAAAAATGGTTTGTATTCTCAGACTCTGCTAAGATGGGTGGTGTAGGTTCAGCCATCTTAGAATTACTTAGTGAAAAGAAGATACAAGATGTGGTATTAACTTCTTTTGAGTATGATGATGCTTTTATTACTCATGGCAATACAAAATTAGTGGAAGAGAGTTTAGGTATTTTACCCGAACAATTAGCAAAGAGAATTATGTAGGGGTAGATATGGAATGGACCCCTACTATAACATTGAATTTAAGAAAAAGATTACCCAATCTTTTTCTTAAGTTCAGTGACAGTGAACAAAAACAAAGTTAAGGATTTAAAAAATGGCTAACGAATACATTTTTACAAGTGAATCGGTAACCGAGGGTCATCCAGATAAAATGGCTGATCAGATCTCAGATGCGATATTAGATTATATCATCGCAAGAGATCCACAAGCAAGAGTTGCTTGTGAGACGTTAGTGAGCAATGGTTTTTGTGTTATCGCAGGAGAACTAAAAACAACAGCGTATGCACCAATGCAAGAGATTGCAAGAGAGGTGATAAAAGAGATAGGATATACCGATGCACAGTTTGGGTTTGATTACCGATCTGCAGGGGTACTTAATGGTATAGGGGAGCAAAGCCCAGACATTAACCAAGGGGTAGACCAAGCAGATGGTGAGATCGGTGCAGGTGACCAAGGACTGATGTTCGGTTATGCGTGTAAAGAGACCCCTGAGCTTATGCCTCTACCTATCTCTTTGGCACATAAAATAACTGCAAAGCTTGCAGAGGTTCGTAAAAATGGCACTGTCCCATTTTTACGCCCAGATGGTAAAGCACAGGTGTCTGTGAAGTATGTAGATGGAAAACCAGTGTCAATAGACACTATTGTTGTATCAACGCAACACCATGACAATGTCACTTTAGAACAAGTTCAAATTGCAGTACTTGAAGAAGTGATTAAGGCAGTGATTCCAGCAGAACTTATGAGTGATGATATTATTTATCATATCAACCCTACAGGGCGTTTTGTCATCGGTGGACCACAAGGTGATGCTGGACTTACAGGAAGAAAAATTATTGTAGATACATATGGTGGCTCTTGTCCTCATGGTGGAGGAGCTTTCTCTGGTAAAGATCCTACAAAGGTTGACCGTTCAGCAGCGTATGCCGCGAGATATGTGGCAAAAAATTTAGTGGCAGCTGGTGCATGTGAAAGAGCTACACTACAAATAGCTTATGCCATTGGTGTGGCAAAACCAGTTTCTATTTATGTAGACACACATGGTACAGCAAACGTGGATGAAGATAAAATTTCTGCATGTGTATCTGAACTTTTTGATCTTACCCCTAAAGGTATTATGGAAGAGTTAGATTTGTTGAGACCCATATACAAAAAAACAGCTGCTTATGGTCATTTTGGTCGTGAAGATGCTGATTTTACTTGGGAACAGACAACACGGGTAGATGATATTAAAAAGTACTTGAATTTATAATATAATATTCATTATCAGTACCGTTTAGATAAGGCTCTGTTGGAATACGGAGCGTATAGAGCAAATTTCTAAAAATAGTTTTGAGATTAAAGATTTTTTTAACTTTTTTAGCTATAGTTTGATTATATTAAATATAAAGGAATAAAAATGGCAGTAATTATTGGCGATACTTGTATTAACTGTGCAGCTTGTATTGACGAATGTCCAGTAGAAGCAATTGTAGATGAGGATGATAATCCAACGGGTGAGGAGTACTACTATGTATATCCTGATAAATGTGTAGAGTGTGTAGATCACTTCGATTCTCCAGCATGTGCAGAAGCATGTCCAACTGAGGGTTGTATTACTTGGGATATGCCGTTTACAGCAGACCACAAAGATTTCTTTGCTGCTGGAAACTACATTGATGGTGAAAACTATGGTATCGATGATCCTGATGCTATCATGCCAATGAGAGATGATATTTCTCTTGAAGATAGAGCAGCTAGAAAACCAGTAGTAGAAGATTAATCTTCACGCTTTCTAAAAGGCTACCTCTTGGTAGTCTTTGTCTATACACACAGTCCCCTTAAAACTTAAACTTATTTTAATACTTATTTAGATACAATTCCGCCCGAATACTCTCCACATAACATCATTTGGAAGTAAATTATCCCTTAGGAATATTAAGATGGAACAAACATTATCAATCATTAAACCAGATGCAGTAGCTAAAAACGTAGTAGGTCAAATTTTGGCTAGATTTGAAGCAGCTAATCTTA
>JAMONG010000139.1 GCA_027066595.1 Sulfurovum sp. | reverse complement strand
CATAAGAAGTTAAAATTTCTTTTGCTTTTGGACTTAAGATAAAGTCATAAAAGGCTTTTACTTCACTGTTTGATTTGCCCTCTTTAAGGATGACCATACCTTGTTTGATAGGTGTATAGAGTCTCTCATCTACTTCTGTCCAGTGCAGTGCCTCTTTATACTTTGACATTTGTGGTGCAAACAAAGAGGATTTTGCTACGATGCCTATGTCTGCTGCAGAGGTGGCATAAGAGATGGTCTGAGAGATAGACTCTGCATAGACAAACTTCTTTTTAAGCTTTTTATAGAGTTTTGCCTGCTTAAGTGCTTCCACACTTGCTCTGCCATAAGGTGCTGTTTTAGGGTTGGCGATGGCTATTTTTTGAATGTCAGGGTCTTTGAGTACAAACATCTCTGCACAGTAGTTACGCTCTTTTTGTGAAAGTATGGCTAAAGCCCCTTGAGCATAGATAACAGGCTTACCCAGCGTTAAGTTCGCTTCATAAAGGCGTGTAGGAAACTTCATATCTGCAGACATAAAAAGCATATAGGGTGCACCGTGGCTTATCTGTGCTGTGAGTTTACCAGAACTACCCAGTATCACCTCTACTTTTGTGTCAGGGTTTGTTTCATTAAACACTTTAATGAGTGGCTCTATAGCATAAGAGACATTGGCTGCTACCGCAATGCGGATTTCGCCTGCATGGGTTAGTGTAAGCATAAGTAGAAATATCTGTAAGGTTTTTATCATCTGCTATTTTGCTCTTTTGTTTTAAAACTATGTTGTCGCATATTTTAACGGATTGTTTCTTACATAGCTGTAACGGTTGTAGGGTTATGTTGTCTAAGATGTTGTTGATACTATCATAAGTACAAGAACTAAATCTTAAATTCCTTATAGATACACCTGCTTTCTGTGTGCTATCTTAGAGATAAGTATCAATCCCTCTTCTTCATAAAACACTACCCTGTAGTCACCTATACGTAATCTATATGCTCCATCAAAAGGTGTTTTTAATTTTTTAATTTTCGTTTTTATAGGGTCAACTGCATATGCTTCTATACCATCTAATATTTTGGATGCTTCGTGTTTATTTAGCTTTTTTAGTTGTTTTACGGCTTTGGGGTCATACTTTATCTCATAGCCCAAGGCTTGCCCTTACATCTTCATGTGAAACTGTCTCCAACATACCCATCTTGTAATCTTGCACTGTTTTTGTCACAGCATTGACATCAAAATAGTCTTGTAGTGCTTCACGTACCACTTGAGCCTTTTTTTTACCTGTCTCTTCGGACAAACTAGCCAACTCTTCTATGAGGTTCTCTTCTAAAGTAATAGTCATTTTTTTAGTCATATTGCTTACCTTTCTTATTTACCATACTTTACCATACTATTATTAAATAAATATAAAATTGCTCATAAAATAATCACCCAAATATAATGGTTTTATTCTAAATCCTTATCCCATTGTCTCTTACATAGTTATATGAGAGCTAAAATAGAACAGAGCAATCACACTAAGAACCAAAAACAACCACAATGTAGGAAAGTTAGTCCAGCGTTTACTGTATGATTTTAAGCCCATAAAGTAGTCTATAATCAACTTTCCTTTAAGCAGTGTAGAGAGCAAAAGTATTGCTACAAACCACACACTCGACATCTCCGTTAGCCCTATAAAAAAGGCTAAAAAGCTAAGCCCTACAAGAATAAGAAAGATTTTTGTTGATTTTCTCATCATTACCTCATAATATAGACTAATGGAAAAAGCACTATCCAAAGTAAATCTACCATGTGCCAATAGAGTGCCCCAGACTCTAAACCTCTATATGTCTGTTTGGAGTATAGCCCTTTTTTTGTGTTTATGTAGAGGTTAAATAAGATAACCATACCCAAAAGTACATGCATCAAATGAAAGAGTGCAAGCAAGAGGTAAAAGGTAAAAAAAGTGTTGGTACTAAGCGTTATCCCCTCTGAAAAAACATGAGACAACTCATAAAGTTTTGACAAAACAAATAAAAACCCCATAGCTATAGCCCATAAAAGATAATGTGACGCTTTTTCAATGTTAAAGTCACCATAAATATCTTTAATGTTTTCTACTGCTTTCATCACAAGCCAACTTGCAGTAATGAGTAGTAAGGTATTGACAAAGCCTGCGGTTTTGTTCAGCATGAGCTGTGAGTCATTAAAGAGTTCTACATTAAAAGAGCGTGCAAGTGCATACCCCATAAATAAAATGGCAAAGGTAAAAAGCTCTACATAGATGACTAGCCAAACACCAAAGTCACCTTGTAATTCTTGTGTTTTATTAGACATCTTCTTCAAAATGT
>JAMONG010000138.1 GCA_027066595.1 Sulfurovum sp. | reverse complement strand
CACTTAAACAAGGGGAGTCGAGCATCGGTAACCGTGTCAAAGCAAAAGTAGTGAAAAACAAAGTAGCACCGCCATTTAGACAAGCAGAGTTTGACATTATGTTTGGTGAGGGTATCTCTTACATCGGTGAACTCATAGACTATGGTATCAAGATGGACATCGTAGACAAGTCTGGTGCATGGTTCTCTTATGGTGCTGAAAAACTTGGGCAGGGTAAAGAGAATGCCAAAGTGACCATCAAAGAAAACCCTGAAATGATGGCAGAGATAGATGCTAAGGTTAAAGAAGCGCTAGGTTTTGGTGAGTCTTTAACTGTTGATGAAAAAGAGATGAAGGAGTAGGTGCGACCATGTCGCACGACAAATCTCACTTTAAATGATGGGGAAATTAAATTTTATTATTGGGTTAGACTTTCTCTTGGCGTGTGACATGGTCACACCTACAACATAAAAAATATCAATAAAATATAAAAAGTGTAAAGTATCACTTTACACTTTAAGGTTAAATAGTTTATACTGTCACAAATCAAACAAAGGATTTGTGATGGCATACAAAATGAAAGAACTCATGGCTCTAAGTGATGAGAGTAAATCAACGATACTTTTTTACATTAAAGAGGGGCTACTTCCTGAACCTCAAAAACCAAAACCTAACGTACACCTCTACGATGAGTCTTGTGTACAGATACTTAAATTTATCAAATACTTACAGCATAATTTTTCTTACTCTATTTCTGAAATAAAAAGCATTTTTCAAGACAATCACTTCGACTTTGATGGAAGCTTTGAAATGATGGTACGTTCTTTAGAACTCATCTCAGGTGGGCGTGATAACCAATGGTATACAAAAAAAGAGTTTTTGTCTTTAGTAGGCATAGACAGCAAAAAGCTTAAAATGTATCAAGAAAAAGGGTATCTTTTTGAACGACCTAAAGGTTACTCCACTAAAGAGTTAGAGATAGCAGAGATACTTGAACGTGCGTATGCATTGGGGTTGGATTGTTCTTTGCTTGATGCGTATGTATCAGATGCTAAAGTCTTAGCACAAAAAGAGAATGACGTAGGCTCTAAACTTCTTAAAAGTGATGAAAAATCACACAACGCTCGCTATGAACTTCTTTTTGATTTGGTACTCACACTCAAACCGTATATCTTCAATATGCATACAGTGCAAACACATAAAAATAGTATCAAAAAGGATGTTTAATGAAAAATTTATTTAAAATCTCAGGCTTTACACCCTATATCTTTATCATATTACTTAATGCTATGACTGACTTAGGGCATAAGATTATTTTACAAAATACGATTTTTAAAGCCTATGATGGGGCAGAACTTATAGTTCTTACGTCTATAGTCAATGCACTTATTTTACTGCCGTTTATTTTTCTCTTTTCTCCTGCAGGGTTTATTTCCGATAAGTACCCAAAAGTTAAAGTCATAGAGTATGCTTCTGCTGCTGCAATTGGTATCACAACACTGATACTATTGTCGTATACGATGGGGTGGTTTTGGGTAGCATTTGGGCTTACATTTATCTTAGCAGCCCAATCTGCCATCTACTCTCCTGCAAAGTATGGACTCATCAAAGAGATGGCAGGGAATGAAAACCTAGCACCTGCGAATGCACTTGTCCAAGCAGTAACGATAGTCTCCATCTTAGGTGGTGCTGTGATTTACTCTATCTTTTTTGAATCCCTGTTGCAAGACAGAAGTATAGACCCCTCAGAGATATTGACATATATCGCACCTGTTGGATTTCTCTTGATTGGGGCGAGTATTGTTGAGTATTTATTGGCTAGACGTTTAGTCAAAAAATTTAGGGCAGTGAAAGTAGATGAAAGCATGACCTTTGAAGCCAAAGAGTATAAAAATCTACATTACCTAAAAGCCAATCTCAAAGTCATCAAAGAAAATGACGTGGTATGGTTAAGTATCTTGGGGCTTAGTGTGCTTTGGGGTGTCTCACAAGTAGTCCTTGCCATTTTTGGAGAATATCTTAAAAGTACACTTGGAGTGACAGATACAGTCACCGCACAAGGGTTGTTGGCACTTTCTGGATTTGGGATGATAGTAGGGTCAATGGTGGTTGGACGTGTGAGTAAAAACTACATAGAGACAGGCATCATTCCTTTAGGTGCGTTAGGTGTTACGGTAGCGTTATTTATGTTGCCAACACTAGGCTCTTTGTGGAGCTTGGGAAGTACACTTTTTCTTTTTGGTTTTTCTGCAGGGCTTTTCATCGTGCCACTTAATGCCATGATACAGTTTGCCACGCCATCAGCGATACTTGGGAAGATACTCGCAGGAAACAACTTTATGCAAAATGTGAGTATG
>JAMONG010000137.1 GCA_027066595.1 Sulfurovum sp. | reverse complement strand
ACGTGTAGTATATAATCAGCTTAAACAACAATCTATTGATAGCAATAGTACACAGACTATCCCTGAATTTGAAGCCATAAAAGATAGACTGCGTATGCAAATGATAGAGAAAAAGATGATGACAAAACTTATGAAAGATGTAAAGATAAAAGTAGCAGAGTAAGCGCTTAATCTGCATCTTTACAACATATAGGTAAAATACGCCTAATATTTAGAAAAAGGAAACAATGATGAAAAAAGTTCTAGCACTTTTAGGATTAACATTAGCCCTAAGCACTACAGCACTAGTGGCAAAAACAGCAGGAACTGTAAATGGTATGATCGTTACCGTTGAAGAAGCAAATAAAGCATTAGCTGTATTGACAAAAGGTAAAGATACATGGGAAACAATCCCTGCAGAAGGTAAAACACAACTTATTCAGATGATGGCACCTTCAAAACTAGTATCAGCAGAATCTAAAAAATCTTTAACTGATAAAGAGAAAGAAGCAGCACTTTCAGGATTTTGGATGCAAAAGAAAATGTCAGAAGTAAAAGTTTCAGACGAAGAAGCAAAAGTAGTTTATGATAAAGAAGTTGCAGCAGCTAAAAAAGCAAAAAGTAAACAAAAAATTCCATCATTTGATGAAATTAAAAATAACATAAAAATGCAATTAGCTCAAGCAAAAGTAGTGGCTAAACTTATGAAAAGTGCAAAAATTAAAGTAAAATAATGTCTGTAAAAGTTTTAGATGTAGTAAATGCTGGTGTAGTGACAGGTGATGACCTTCAAAAGTTGTTTAAAGTAGCAAAAGATGAAGGCTTTGCCTTACCTGCGGTAAATGTTGTAAGTACTTCTTCAGTGAATGCTGTACTTGAAGCGGCTAAAAATGTAAATTCTCCTATTATCGTCCAGTTTTCTAATGGTGGGGGTGCATACTACGCAGGTAAAGGTTTACCTTCAGATGTAGCAGCCGTACTTGGTACTATCTCAGGTGCACAACATGTGCATACTGTGGCTAAGGCTTATGGGGTACCTGTGGTACTTCATACAGACCATGCAGCAAGAAAGTTACTCCCTTGGATAGATGCACTTTTAGATGCAAGTGAAGCACACTACAAGGCACATGGTATTCCTCTTTTCTCCTCTCACATGATAGACCTAAGTGAAGAGCCTATAGAAGAAAATATAGCTACGTGTAAGACTTACCTTGAACGTATGTCTAAAATGGGCATGACATTAGAGATAGAGCTAGGTGTCACAGGTGGAGAAGAAGATGGTGTAGACAATACTGACATCGATAATTCACTCCTTTACACACAACCTGAAGAGGTAGCGTATGCCTATGAAGAACTTATGAAAGTTTCTTCTAACTTTACTATAGCAGCATCGTTTGGTAATGTACATGGGGTATATAAACCAGGTAATGTATCTTTAACTCCAAAGATATTAGACAACTCTCAAAAGTTCATAGAAGAGAAATACAATACAGGTGATAAACCAGTATACTTTGTCTTCCATGGTGGGTCTGGTTCTGAACTTACTGACATTAGAGAGGCTATCTCTTATGGTGCTGTGAAAATGAACATTGACACAGATACACAGTGGGCATTTTGGGATGGTGTACGTAAATATGTAGATGATAAAAAAGAGTATTTACAAGGACAGATTGGTAATCCTGAGGGTGAAGATAAGCCAAATAAGTCTTACTATGACCCTCGTAAATGGATACGTGCAGCTGAACTTTCTATGGTTGAAAGACTAGAACGTGCGTTTGATGACTTGAATTGTGTGGGACGAAATTAGTAATTTTTACTTTTTTAAGTAAACTTCCCTCTATTTAAATTGTGGTGTTGTTTCTCTCTTCATTTTTTTAGAAAAAACGAAGCAAAAAAGCGTCATCCCTCTCAAATCGCTCTGCTTTCAAGGATGTTCGGGATGACAGGGCACACTATCGTGTGATTGATGGAAGGCTTTATGATTTTTTTATCTTCTCCAATAGAACAAATCTCTTTTAATAATCATACATTCTTTTTAAAACGTGATGACCTTCTTTATCCAGACTTCTCTGGAAACAAAGCCCGTAAATTTCACTACTTTTTAGATAATGATTTTCCTGATATTAACAAAATAGTTTCCTATGGCTCTGCACAGTCTAATGCTATGTATTCTCTTTCTGTACTTGCTAAGATGAGAGGGTGGGAATTTGAGTATTCTGTGGAGCATATTGCAGATTATTTGAAAGAGAATCCTCATGGAAATTATAGAGCTGCGTTAGATAATGGTATGCAAATTCACGTAGGTCGGGGTGTCACTACCCCGACAAATAATGTTTTATTCATAGAAGAGGGTGGACGACAGAAAGAAGCAGAGTA
>JAMONG010000136.1 GCA_027066595.1 Sulfurovum sp. | reverse complement strand
CGTACCAAAAGCGATATGTTCAAGTTTGACATCTTCAGGCACAAAACCTGCTTCTTTTGCAACACGAAATACTTGTTTAAAATGTCCTGCTTGTCTTGCATCTACCACATAAGAGATACGCTTTGCCCCAAGTTCTTGTGCTCTATACCGTAAAGCTGCAAGGTCTGTGGTAGCATACAGGTACCCACCATCCCCTTTTTGCACAATGACAGGTATTTCATCACCTTCTAAAAAGACACACTGTGCACCATCACTTTGAGTAAGCGTACCTTTAGCATCTAACGCTTGAATGACTTTAGGTAAATCATCATTATAAAAGCTCTCTGCTCTTACATCATCACGTGTAAGGTTCACGTTTAGTTTTTCATACACCTCTTCACAATGTCCTAAAGAAATGTCTATAAATTTTTGCCACAAAGTTAAACAGTGTGCATCACCCGATTGTATCTTGACTACATACTCTCTTGCTTTGTTTGCAAAGTCTGCATTGGCATCAAATTCACCTTTGGCATCTTTGTAAAACTGTTCTAAGTCTTTTAGACTTACAGAACCATCTTCATCTTTCATCTCAAGGTAGGCTATCAGCATACCAAACTGTGTACCCCAGTCTCCAATGTGATTCTGACGAATCACTTCATCCCCTAAAAAAGTAAGTAGGTTTGCTAAGGTATCACCAATGATAGTCGAACGTAAATGTCCTACATGCATCTGTTTTGCCATATTTGGACCAGAGTAATCTACCACGACTTTAATAGGGTTTTCACGTACCCCAACGCCTAAACGTTCATCTTCTAGTGCCATTTGACACTGTGTAGCTACCCAAAGAGGATTGAGCCAAAGGTTAATAAACCCTGGACCTGCTATTTCTGCACGAGAGAGTACACCCGTAAAGTCTAAGTGACTCAAGATGTCATTGGCTATCTCTCTAGGGTTCTTTCCTAACTTTTTAGACAGAGCCATAGCCCCATTAAATTGGTAGTCTCCAAACTCTGGCTTCGTAGCCTCTGAGACAGACATAGGGTCATGGTCTATACCAGCTTTTACAAAAGCTTCTTTTATAACGTGATTGATGTGTGATTTTAATTTCATAGGTTTTCCGAAAGGATAATGTAGATGTTATGAGGAAAAACCCTCATAACGGAATGATGAGAAAGATTAAGCGTTTTCGCTTTTTTTCTCTTCTGTTTTTGCAGCTTCAACTTTTGGTTCGTCTGCTTTAGCAATCTCTTTAGGCTCTTCATCGTCCTCTTTAATTGCTTTTTTAAAGTCTTTAATACCTTTTCCCATACCTTTTGCAAGATCTGGAATCTTCTTTGCTCCGAAGAGTAATACTACGATTGCAAGTACAATCAATAGTTCTGGCATACTTGGCATACCCATTGTCTATCCTTTTTATTTTGCTACTTTGAGCATTAATTTGAATAATTATACTGCAAAATGTTTAAGTTTACTATTTACCTATCCATTGTGTTATAAATTTCTCTTCATCTTCTGCACTTTGTTTCAATCTGGCTGCTTTAGCCACAATAACAAACTGTTTTGCCGCAAGCTCCACTGTATCATTAATAATCGTAAAATCATACTCACCCACAGCCCTTATCTCACTCTTGGCATTCTCTATACGTTTTACGATGACAGACTCATCATCTGTACATCTTGCTCGAAGTCTAGTTTCTAACGCTTCTAAAGTAGGAGGTGTGATAAACGCTGAAGTAGTAATGTCATTCATTTTTGCTCGAACCAGTCTGTGTCCTTGTACATCTATATCAAAAATGACTAACTTCCCCTCTTCTAAAGCCTCTCTAACAGGCTTTAGCGATGTACCATAGTAGTTACCATGCACTTGGGCATATTCTAAGAAGTTCCCTGCTTTAATGTCTTCTTCAAAATTCTCTTTACTTACAAAAAAGTAATCCACACCATGTTCTTCTCCTACACGTGGCTTACGTGTGGTTGTTGAGATAGAGAAATAATACTCTCCTATCTCATCAGAAGCAGCATTAATAATGGTACTTTTCCCTGCTCCACTAGGGCCAGAAAGTACTAGTATCGCACCTTTTTGCATCAATGATTATCCTCTAACTTTACACTTACTTCTATCTCTTTACCCTTTAGTAACTTCTTCATCTGTTTTTTTGTCATGGTCGCCATTGCCATCTCTACTGCATCTTCTATGCGTTCCATGTTTTTTTTAGTAAATTTTATTTTTTTATTTTTCTTCTCTTTTTTGGATTTTTTAACTTTAGGCTTTTTCTTTTTTGTAAGTATGCCATCTAAATCTATATTCAGCTCTGCGACTATCTCATCTTCCTCTATAATTTCTAGACCATCAGAAATGAGTTGTTCTTTAATGAGTTCTACTTTACGTGCTTCTAATGCTTCATCACTTAATGCTTCTTTATTCTCTTCTACATCTTCCATATCTAAAAGCTCTTTAATTTTTTCTATCTCCGCACTATCTAAAACCATAGGAGCTACTACTTCTATATTCTCTTTTTCCTCTATCTCATCTTCATCGCTACTTAAAGGGAATATATGTGATTTCTCTTCTTCCAATGCTTCATCTTCTATCTCTAAAAGTTCCTCTCTCTTGGGTACTTCTACATCTTTAATAATATCAGTAATCTGTGAAGGTAAAAATGGTTTTTTAATCGTTTCATCAAACCCTCTCATCGCATCACTACGATAAGAGATAAATATTTTTTTGGCACTACTAAACTTGACAAGAAAATCTGCTACATTTCGTCCATAAGAAGCTTCATCTACAAATACAACATCATACATATCACGTTGTATATCTTCTACTGTTGAGACTTCATTAAGTACTACAGCATCATCACGTGTGCAAAGTACAAGTAGTCTAGAGACAACAGGATTTGCATTTATCAGTAAAATATGCATAGTACTAACTCCCTCAATAATTTGGATATTATTATAGTATAACTCTGGTTAGGGCTTGGTTTTATACAATTCCACTGTACCGTATTCATAAAGTTTAGTTGACTGTAACCTCTACCACCATACTATCACTATCACTCAAATCATTCTCATCTGTTGCGGTAAATGTTAAAGTATGATTTCCCTCTGTTGTAGGTGTGTATGTAAAACTTTTTAAACCAGAGAGAAGCTGGGTATTTTCTCTCCATTCATAACCCGTAATATCCCCATCACCCACAATTACGCTACCTACTATCTCTATAGATTTAGCTACTTGTGTTGTTTTATCTACTCCTGCATTTACAACTGGTGCTTTATTTCCACCATTTGTCTCATTGTTATCGGAGGTCGAAACAAATTCAATGTTACTACATCCCATCAATAGTAAACTTAGTAGTAAAATACCAGACCATTTATTTTGCATTTTTCATCCTTAATTATAAACATTATTGTATTTTTTTCTTCTAGTGTGAAAGCTTAATTTTGATAAAGGGTATGTTATACTATATACCATCTAATGCGAACATAAATGAAAGAAATAGGGACTCTAATTCATGTATAAAAAATATTTTTCTGAACATACCTATTATTTCCTATTTTTTATGGTTGTCTCTTTTCTTGATATCATCAATGGCTATGTTACCTTAGGCACCAATGATGACTGGGCACTTCGTGGGATGTTAGTTGCCAAAGGGATTTATGGTACTTTGATTATGAGTTATCCACTCTCTTACATTATAAGTCATCTTTATGACTTCTTTCCTTCTTTTCCTTGGTATAGCCTATTACTTACATCTGTGATAGCTATCAATTTTTATCTCATCTCGCACTACATCGCTAAAAATAACTCTTACATCCAAAAAGCAATACTACTTGTTTTGGCACTTTTATGGCTTACTTTTATCTGGTTTAATACGACTATCACCATTGTAACTATTCTTACCATGATAAGTGCTATTGGTCTACTAAGAAAAAGTCTCTATCTCTCCTTTTTGTTTCTCTTTTTAGCATCACTGCTTAGAATTGATATGATGATTATTTTTATGCCCTATTATGCTGTATCTTATTTTATCTTACGAGATAGATTAATGATGTACAAAAAGGAGTGGTTAGCTCTTTTAGTACTGTTTCTACTGGTAGCTTCTTCTTTGTGGGTACAAAAGCAAGACCGTTTCTATAACGAATGGTTAGAATTTAACAAAGCACGCTCTGCTATTGTAGATATGAGTGTCATGAATGTAGAAAAGGATTTTTTTACGCAAGAGGAGCATTTTTGTATTATTGCAGGATGGTGGCAAGATACAGAACTTTTAGCAAGTGAAAAACTCTTAAAAACCACCCCCACCCTTAAACAGATGATTCAAAAAAATGTTGAAAAAATTCATCTTTTAACATTTATTAAAAATTATAAATTCAAGCATTGGCTTTGGTTACTTTTGGCTCTTAGTGCATTTGCCCTACTTTTAAATATAAAAAACCGAAGAGTACTCTTTATCCCACTCTTTATTGGAGGCGTGATACTGCTACTTCTTACTAGAGATGTAGAACGTGTAACAGTACCTCTCATCATGCTATGGGCATATATACTGTTTGAAGTGACCAAAAAATACCGTATAGTTAACAGTATCTTTATAGCCATATTTACCTATATTTTTTACTACTACTCCTCATCACAACTAGGGTATCGGTATTTTAAAGAAAATACTGCTCTCCAAAAAGAAGCACATGCACTCATAGCAAAAAGTGGCAAAGTATGTGAAGCCTCTGTTAACTATCCGACAGGGTTTACAAACACATTTAATACTGTTTTTAAAGCCAACTATCTTTTTTATGAAAAGAATTGGATGCAGCTTAATGACAAAGAGATTTTACCTACAGGATGGGTATCAAGACATGCATTCTTTTATAAAGCACATAACATAAGTGATGCTTACACAAAAAGGAAATACCCTCACTACTATGCATACCTCATCGATGATAATAGTGCCTTTTTTGGAAGTAAATACCTTATAAAAGATAAAAGTTTTGATATTTTACTAGGAGCCTATGACAAACGTTACCTCAAAGATAAACCACACTGTAAACATAAAACATTCATAGTAGAATCATCAAAGCACTTTGCCATCTCCCAAATAAGAGTAGACTGTAACACGACAAAATAAAGCTAAGAGCTATTCTTTACCCAAAAAACCCATACGTTTTAATACCATTCTCAGTACCACTGCACCTAGAATAATAAGTGCCATCCAAAACAGATGCATATAGGTTCCATGCGTGACAATATTGGCATATCCACCATACCAATTTACATCTCCTATAGGGATAGGCGTATGTATCTTGTTGAAAAGAAAAACGGTCACTAAAAGATAGACCCATTCAACTTTAGAGGCATACGGTACCATATACCCTACAAAAATAATCTGTGGAATAAACAAAAAGGTAGTAAACCTTGCAAGGTCAGTACCCCCATACATAGAGAGCAGTGCTACAAGTAGTGTATAGATGACAACAAAGCGAAACTCTTTTGCAGGCATCGTCTCTTTTATCTTTCTTATCCTCTCTCGTGTAAGCAGTATAAAAAGTGGTAAAAAGTAGATGACAATCGTATAGAGCCAATTAAAGCTTCTCCATTTATCTAAAGGGATACTCAACACATCATTTAAACTTTTCACATATTGGTAACTCTCTGTCACGGGTATCAGTACCCTTGGTAAAAGGACAGCAAGTATAAGTGTAAAGAAAAGTGGTACTATGTATAGTTTAAGTTCTTTCCACTCTTTGTTGAGGGTTATATTGATAAAATAAGCAATCAAAGGGACAAGTGTAAACTCTCTAAACTGTACGCCTATCGCAGTTACAACCATCAGCCATAACACTTTTTTCTCAAATGCCAAATAGACCGCTACAATGACAATAAAGTAAGCAAATATATCTGGACGAAATGGGTCAAAAAGTAAAAACTTTACATTCACAGCTGAAAAGGCAGTCACTAACGTAGCAATCACCGCAGCACTAAAAGATTTGGTATAGTACACTACAAACAGATAGATGCCCATAAGCTGTAACCACAAACCTACATAAGCCAACACCTTAAACGCTTCTGGAATGCTTAGTGGAAAAAGATGATGCAGTCCCGCTGCTAAAAAAGGGGTCATATATCTATATGCCACAGGGGAGATAAGATCTTTCATAGCAAAACCATCTTCAGCAAAAGCAATATAATATTTAAAATCCCAAGCATACTTGTCAAGGTCAAAGGTATTAGTTAACATATCTATTGCCATAAGCAATAAAAGTATTGCTGTACCAACAAATGCCATATTCCAAAAGTTAAATAGTTTTATTTTACGCATAAGTCCACCCTTATGTTATATGATTTTTTTAATTCCATCATAAACTTATTGTATATAAAAAATGAATATATTGAAAGAAATAAAATGAAAAGTGGTACACCCATCAGGATTCGAACCACATATGGAATAATACCTAATTACTCCTTAGACCCGATGGCTTAGGCATTTGAGAGCCTTTCAGAAAAATAATAAAATTAGATGTCAGTAGATAATGGGCGTTTTTTACTGACAATTCCACTGACAGTTATTTATAGCGATTTTGTAAAAATTTCTTTTAGCAATAACAACTTTCCTTGTGCTCCATCAATAGAAGCTTGCACCATCTCTTCAGACGAAATATTTTCAAAATTCAATTCATATCCTGCATTTTTTGCTAAATACTGCATATAAATTCTCTGTACTCTACCATTCCCTTCTCTAAAAGGATGTAAGATATTAAGACCATTCATAAAAGTAGAAGCACTCTGGGTAAATTCAACTTTAGATTGCCCTTTAAAATAGTTTTCATCACTTAGTGCATCAAATAATATTTTTGATACTGAAGGTAATTTTTCATAAGGTGTAAATAGAGTAGTATCTTTACCGAACTTTGCCGTGATATTAGCATCATATCTATCTTGCCCTGCCCAACTATATACTTCTGAGAATAAAAATTTGTGTATTTCTTTTAAATGCTTATAATCAAGATTACCTTCTATAGGATTTTCTTGAAGTGATAACATCTTGGTATTTGTAAGAAGTTTTTCTTTGCGGTGAAGTTCTTTGAGGTTTGTTGCACCTAGGAGATTGGAATCTATCAGTTCTTTATCAAAACTATTTAAAGGCATTAAGAGGCTTTTGCTATCTCGACTATTTCATCTAAACTAATTTCATGGCGTAAATGGGCAATACTTACTAAAATATCTTTTTCATTAAGATACATATTTTCTAAAGCATGACTACAAAGTGAACTAAAAATAGCATCATACTCTTTTGCTGTCAATTCATTTTTATATTTTTCTAATATCTCTAAGGACTGTATTTTTGAGAAAGAATCTGGGTAATGATTGTTAATACGTTCTACATAGCTCATAATTATCCTTATTCATTTAATACACAATTATAACATACTAAAGATATATCTTATTAATATTCAAAATATTCTTTTCTGGTTGTTGTGTCACTATAATTTACTGTACTCAATAGTTAACATTATAACATCTACAGTAAGAAGCCTTAGACAAAAAATCACTACCGATTTAATTTGTAAGAGCAGTAGTTACCTCAAAGGGTTTGGATTTGTATCAGTAACAATATCATCATTCTTCTCCTGTAAGCTTTAGTAATCTTTTTGTCTCTGGCATATTTCCAATCATTGCATCCAAAAGTACATTTATATTATAGTCACACTCTGCAGAATAATATATGGGCTTTACAATAGAAACACCTGTAGCTTCTTTTACTCTTTTTTGAATAGACAAAGATTTATTGTCTAAAAAGGTTTTAAGTTTGGGCAGGGGACTGTTACTTTTGTAGTCCCATTCTCTTCCTTTCATTGCCATATCTGCTTGATTTATGGCAACTATGATTCTTTTCTTTTGAAAATTAGGAATGATAACTTCATTAAGTAGCTTGTATGTCGTACCCATATCTCTATTTGAACCGTCAATAATAACTAAAACCATATCTATGAAGCCATATTCATTGCCTTCTTGGATATAGGTTTTATATAAAAATCTTGTAATATTTTTAGCATGTTTTGTATCTTGTACCACACCATCTCCGAGACCTGGAGTGTCCCAAAAATGTATGAGATTATTAAGAGTATAACTCTCTAGACTCATGGTCTCAGGATCAACACCTCTACCCACAGTCGCTGTATTTTTTTGAAATATACTGTTTAGTGTCGTAGACTTACCTGCACCAGTAACACCCGTTATCATCACATCTAAGGGGGAAGCACCCATAAGTATAAGATTACGTTTTAAAGTATCAAGTCTATATTCCTTGTACATAGACTAGAAACCAAACAAACTTTTTATACCACCACCAATGGCTCCAACTACTCCACCTATGGCACTCCCTATTCTACGTCCTGTATTTCCAAAGATAGCACCAATATCTCCACCAATATCTGCCCCTTTAGTCGCATACTCAGTAATAGTCTTCATAAAAGTTTTTTTAATCTCTAAATTATAGTCTTCAATTTCATCATTATCTGACCACACTTCTTTTTCTTTTGATGTTGTATCTACAAAAGTTAGTCTTTTTTGATCTGGTGTATGCTTAATAATAAAGTACAGTAATTTTGAAAGATTATAAGGAAGTTGCTTCTCATCTTCTTCTTTAAAACCTGCAGAATAATAAATAGGCTCTATCACTACACCTGTAGCTTCTTTCACTCTTTTTTCAACAGAGGCTACTTTGGCATTTAAAAACTCTACCAGTGTTGCTTCAGGCTTGTTCTTCTCAAAATCCCAGTGTCTCCCTTTCATAGCCACATCTGCTTGGTTGATGGCTACTAAGATTCTATCTTTAGCATTTTCTCCCAGATTAGGGATAATCACATTATTAATAAGCTCATAAGAGGTACCCAAATCTCTGCTTCCACCATCTAAGATAACCAAGACCAAGTCGATGAGAGGATTCCCCTCTTTGTCTAGCTCATTTAACTTCTCTACTATGTCTTTTGAATGCTTTATATCTTTCTCTTTCCCATCCCCGAGTCCAGGACTGTCCCATAGTACCAAGTTTCCTAGCTCATATTTTTCTATATCCATCGTCTCAGGGTCAACACCCATGCCAACCTTTGCTACTTCCACATCAAACATGGCATTTATAGTAGAACTTTTACCACATCCTGTTGCACCCGTTATCATCAAATTCACTTTTTGTTTTTTTAAGTTTAAAATATTTGCAAATAGCTTATTTTTTGTAATTTCATCAAGGGTTGCTGTGTGTATATCATTTTCTAGTTCTGTAAATATTGTATTATTTTTCATTGTTTTCTCCTATTTAAATATTATTGGTAATTATTTCAAATTACACGTGAAGTTTATATCTTAAGTACAGCTGCATTCTACAATTGCTGATTTACTTTTTGTTACTTTTTAATTATCGTTCACGGTAAGTGGTAATGAGGATGGGTTGCAGAGAGAGATCTACTCTAAAAATATATATAAATCCTTGGTATAAAAGATTAAACTCTTTTTGACCTTTTCTTGAGAGTAAGAGACCTTGTCTTAAAACTTTTTGAATATGACGACTATGTCCTCTTTTAGGAAGTCCTAGTCTTTCTTTTATTCTTGATTTTGCATGTTTAGTAATGATGAGTATTTGTCGTTTCATCGGTAATTCCTTTTGTTTAGATAAGCTAATCTTAACAACTTGGAATTACTTTTTGTTACTTTATATTAAAATCTTAATTTTTTTCATAACATTTTTTATTTTGTTTTAGCGTCTAAGGCTTCGAGTATCTTCTGTGCTTCTTCATACTTTTTTAACCAGACAGTGTGGTTTTTCTTCGTAAGATTTCCTAATTTAGAAACACATTTGTTTTGTGTTTCTATAGCTTTATCTAATTGATTATTTTTAAAATATAAAACTCTTATCGTTTCAAGTACGTTAAGATATTTTTCATCATCAATTCTAAAATTTTCTTCTTCTATTGTCTTTAAGTTATTAACATGTACAGCAAGATTTTCTAAATCTGAATTATTCAAACAAAGAAGCCTATGTTCATGAATCCAATCCCCTGGATTTTTATTATATTGTTCTTTAATTAGCTGAGAATATTCTTCAAGATATTCTCTCATCTTCTTATTGTTGTTTTTTTCTAAAAAATATGACACGGCAAGTGACTTAAGTATCTGACTATATAATTTCACCCACGTTATCTTATCCTTCTTATAAAGTTGCTTTATTATAGAAAGGCTCATTTCTCCTAACTGTATAGTTATTTCATTGTTTATCCTACGATATTCAAGGGTTAATAAATGTAACAAATCTATGATTTTTTCATGCTCATAGTTGCTTAATAGTTTTAAAAAAATCTTTAAGCTAGACTCATTATTATGGATATAACGTATAATGTTTGCATTTAAATCCGTAAATTTTAGATATTCTTCTTTGTAATTATTGGATGTTAAAGAGCCAATAAAATTAGTATAGGACTCTTCTCCTTTATCTACATCAATCGAGTAATGTTGAGTTTCACCACGAGCAGATAACCAGTCAAAAATACT
>JAMONG010000135.1 GCA_027066595.1 Sulfurovum sp. | reverse complement strand
TCCTTGTTTTTTGTAGATGGGTTCATTCTCACCTGTGAGTGAAGACTCATCAAAAGAGGCTTCTCCTTGTGTGACTTCTCCGTCTATGACCACTTTTTCGCCAGGTTTTAGCTCTATGGTGTCACCCACTTTAACATTTTCGATAGAGACTAGAGCCTTGCTTTTATCTTGAATGACTGTCACCTCTGTGGGGGTACTCCCCATAATACTGTCTAAGGTATCGACAGCAGATTTTTTACTTAAGACCTCTAGGTATTTTCCTACCAGCACAAAGGTAATAATCATCGCAACAGAATCAAAATAGACCTCACCTTGTTGTGTAATCATGGCATAGATAGAGTAGATGTACGCCAAAAGTGCTCCTGAAGCTACTAAAGTATCCATGTTTACGATATTGTTTTTATAGCCATAATATGCACCTCTGAAAAATATCCACCCAGAGTAAAAAAGCACAGGGGTAGCGAGCAGAAACTCTGCGACGTTGAGGATGTCTTTAAAGGATTGCTGTATCCCTCCAAAATAGCCTGCATAATGAGCCACAGCCAACCACATAATGTTCATAGAGCCAAAGACAGCTACCAAGATGCGTGTATAGTATGTTTTTCGTGTAGAGATGGCACGCTCTTCTTGGAGTCTAGGGTCATAGGGGTAGGCGTTGTAGCCTATAGAACGGATGGTTTCTATAATCTCTGAGAGTTTGACTTCTTGGGGGTTCCAAACGATTTTTGCTTTGTTGTTACTGTAGTTGATAGAGGCTTCGAGAACGCCCTCTTTTTTGTGCAGTACTTTTTCGTTGAGCCAGACACACGCAGAACAGTGTATGCCCTCTATGATGAGGTGTATCTCATACAGACCATCTTCAGCTACTTTGATGTATCTGTTTTTAAATCCTTCTAAATCAAACTTTTCAAGGTCACTGTTTTTATCTTGTGTGGCAGGTTGTAGTTTGGTGTCACCCAGCTTGTCATAAAAGGTATCCAAGCCTTCAGCATTTAAAAGATGGTAGACCCCTTGGCATCCCTTACAGCAGAAATAGTGTTCATCTTCAACAATCATCACTTCTTCTGAAAAGTTAAGATTGCAGTGGGTACAAGCAACATCTGCCAATAGAGTCTCCTTATATAGATTATTAGTTGGAATTATTTTATCTAAATTAGAGTAAAATCTTCTTATGGAAAATATACTCATTTTTACGCTTATCCTTGTATGTGCAGAACTTTTTGAAGTCTATACACAACGAGCCTCAACACTTTTAGGTATAGTATCTAACCTCTATGCCTACTACCAAAAAAGTATTTTTCTCTTTTTTTTGGTGCAACCTGGGTTTTATGTGGTTCTTTTTAGTGTATTATTTACAGGGGTTTTAAATGCAAGTATGCTCTTTTTATTATCGATGAAAATTTTTGATCTTTTTTATAAGATTGAATTGATTAAACAAGTTTTTTTACAAAAGAGTCCCTCTTCTGAGATACGTCAAATGTTAGAGTGGGAAATACCTTTTTCTCTTCTTTTCTTAGGTGTACTATTCTATCCTTTGCTCTTATGGTACGCATTAAGCTAATTTTATAAAAATAAAGGGTAATTTTAATGCACTTTAAAATTTTTCAAAAGAAGTAGACAAATGGAGTGCTCTAATGCAATTTAAACTGATACTAAGTATAGTCTTTATGACTTTATGTTTGCAAGCTGCTAGTATGGAAAGTATAAAACCTTTATTTATTAAATCTAAATATCAAACATCATTGAAGAAGAGTGTCAAGCAGGCGATACATATCAAACGTTCACGTTTGATAGATATAAATATAAGTCTTTTACCGCAGCGAATGCCAAAATTTACTTCGTTTGGAAAAACAGAGCAACAAGCTCTTTATATACATTTAAATCTTTTTGATGACATAAAGTACACTGCACAGCTAACAAAAATAAATAAATCTTCAGCAACAGCAACAACGGTATGGTCTGGTACGATTATAGGAATGAAGCATAGCCATATCTCTTTGGCAAGTACAAGTGGTGTAATCGCAGGAAGTATTCGTGTAGATAGTGGGGAGTTGTATAAGATTAAGTATGTAGATAAAAATACTTATCTTGTAGAAGAGGTAGATGAGACAAAACTTCCTAAAGAACACAAACCTTTGACACCTAAACATATTCCAAAAACTGTCTCAAAAGAGGCATTGGATGTCTCCTCTGCAAGGTTAGATACTGGAGAAACACTTGACATAATGGTAGTTTATACAGCTTCAGCAAGAGCATACGCTGGTGGACAGGCTGCGATTGAATCAATTATCAACGCTTCTGTAGCAACGATGAATATGACATTTAGTAATAGTAATATCGCTACACAAGTTAGACTAGTGCATGCAGAAGAGCTTGTATATAGCAGAGGAGAGACAGGACTCACGTCAGGATTTGATACGGCATTAGATGATTTGACTTATACTGCAGATGGTTATATGGACAGTGTGCATGCTTTACGTGATACATACAGAGCAGATATGGTACAGTTGTTATTTAATAATAACTCTTCGGGAGGTTTGGCATGGGTAATGTCTAACCCCTCTGCCAATTTTGATGCATACGCTTTTAGTGTAGTGCATTATGATTATGCAGATGGTATAGCATTTGATCATGAGTTTGGACACAATATGGGAATGACACATGACAGAACAAATTCTACTACTGCCGGATCTTTTAGCTACTCTTACGGATATCAAAGTCCTACAAATGCATGGCATACTATCATGGCATACAACTGTGTTACTGGTTGCCCAAGGATAGACTATTGGGCAAATCCTACTATTATATATAGTGGTGAATTAATAGGAAGTAGTATTGGGAGTAGTGAGGAGGCAGATGCCTATACAACGATTACTAATAATTTGAGTACTATTGCAAACTGGAGAGCCTCACCTATTGCTAGACCTGATTTAGTTGTAGACTCTTTTATGATTAATCCTACAAATATACTAAGCATAGGCTCAGTCTCTTTAAATGCAACTGTTTTAAATCAAGGGAGTGCATCGTCTGATGCAACTAGTATCAAGTACTATCTCTCTGTAGATAATATTATTACTACAAGTGATAGACTACTTTCTAGTACTCCTATTATTGGTTTGAATACTGCTGAAGAGGTCAGCAATGTGGTAAATGTGACAATACCTGTTCTTTCAGGAGTATTTTATTTGGGTGTGTGTGTTGATAGTGTTTCTTCGGAATTGGCAACACAAAATAATTGTTCTACCTCTTTTGTTATTCGTGTTAATTTAGATAGTGACGGTGATGGTATTGCAGATACAATAGACAGTGATGATGATAATGATGGTATATCTGATAGTGATGAATTAGCCAATGGATTGGATCCATTGAATGCATCAGATGCACAAGCAGACTTTGATAATGATGGTTTTTCTAATAGTATAGAAGTTTCATTAGGTACAAATATATGGAGTAGTGCAAGTAAACCAGTTTGGACACCTGTAATGATGGATGATATTATTATATTTGTTCCAAGTTTTTCATAGTATAATGTGCAAAAAAGGAAAAATATATGTATAAAATTTTAATGGTAATGGTCTCATTTTTGACAATGCAGGGTATGGTTTATGCTGAAAATATTGAAATAAAATCAAAAATTATCAATGGTACACAAGTCTCTAGTAGCGATAACAATTGGAGATTTATCGTTTCATTAAAGTGGGATGGGGGGCATTATTGTGGAGGTAGTCTTATCTCTCCTAAATGGGTTTTGACTGCAGCACATTGTCTTTCAGATAACTCTGGTAATCCATATACTGCTGAAGCAAGAGATACTGTAGGGGTAGGAAACTATAATGTGACTCAAACAACCAGTCACAGTATAAAAAGGTTTATTGTGCATCCTTCATATAATTCAACGACATTTGATAATGATATAGGACTTATAGAACTGGATGATGCCGTGGAGAGTGTTGCTACAATTGTTTATGATACATCACACTCATTATACCCAGGTACACAAACTAAAGTAGCAGGATGGGGTACAATGACAGAAGGTATAATTGATACACCTGATAATCTTATGGAGGCTCTCACCCCAATAGTAAATTTTACTCAATGTAAGACTTCATACAATGGAAATTTGACAAATAATATGTTTTGTGCAGGGTATTGGATGAGTACAAGAGACAGTTGTCAAGGAGACAGTGGAGGGCCACTGATAATAAACAATAGATTATTAGGTATTGTGAGTTGGGGTAATGGTTGTGCAGCAGATGGATACCCAGGTGTTTATACAAAGGTGAAAAATTATAAGACTTGGATAGAAAGTTATGTGCCAAAAGAGAGTATAAAATCAATATCATGGACACCTATAATGATGGATGATATTACAACTTTTGTACCCACTGTTCGTTAAAGAGTCTCTATCTCTTTGACATTTCAGTAAAAAAGCATTATAATGGCAGGACTACTACATGTGTAATGTATACATGTAAAACCTTTCATAATTCATACCCAAAACAAGAGGACATATGAGCGATAACAAAAAATCTTCTAATGGCAACAATGCCAACAGAAAAAACAGAACCCACGTACCAGTTAATGGACACAAAATTGAAGACCTTCAACAACTCCCCCTTACTGAACTTGTTACCATAGCCAAAGAAGTAAAAGTTGAAAACCCTAATGAATTTCAAAGAAAAGACCTTATTTTTGAAATCTTAAAGTCACAGGTATCTGCTGGAGGATTCATCCTCTATACAGGTATATTGGAGATTATGAACGATGGGTATGGTTTCTTACGTTCGATAGATGGCAACTTTGCTAACTCTTCAAATGATACCTATGTCTCTGGTACACAGGTTAAACGTTTTGCTCTGAGAAATGGTGACATCGTTACAGGTCAAGTTCGTGCACCTAAAGACCAAGAGAAATACTATGCACTTCTTAAGATAGAAGCCATTAACTACCTTGCTCCAGATAAATCAAAACAGCGTCCATTGTTTGATAACCTTACACCTCTTTATGCCATGGAACAACTCAAAATGGAGTACAACCCGATGAAAATGACAGGGCGTGTACTTGACTTGTTTTGTCCCATTGGTAAAGGGCAAAGAGCTTTAGTTGTTGCACCTCCCCGTACAGGTAAAACAGAACTTCTTAAAGAGCTAGCTCATGGTGTAACACATAACAATCCAGATGCATCTCTCATGGTACTACTTGTAGACGAGAGACCTGAAGAGGTGACAGATATGCAACGTTCAGTAAAAGGTGAAGTGTATGCTTCTACTTTTGATTTACCTGCACAAAACCATGTAAGAACTGCCGAAATGGTGATAGAAAAAGCCAAAAGACGTGTAGAGATGGGTAAAGATGTGGTGATACTACTCGATTCCATCACTAGACTAGCACGTGCCTATAACACTGTAACACCTAGTTCTGGTAAAGTACTTTCAGGTGGGGTAGATGCCAATGCATTACATAAACCAAAACGTTTCTTTGGAGCAGCTAGAAACATAGAAGAGGGCGGTTCTCTTACTATCATTGCTACTGCACTTATAGACACGGGCTCTCGTATGGATGAGGTTATCTTTGAAGAGTTTAAGGGTACAGGTAACTCTGAAGTAGTACTTAGCCGTCATGTATCTGAACGTCGTATCTATCCTGCGATTGATGTGACGAAGTCTGGTACACGTAAAGAAGAGTTGATGGTAGATGCCTTGACACTTCAAAAAGTATGGGCACTTAGAAATGCGATGCAAAACATGGAAGAGGTTGAAGGACTTAAATTCTTGTTCTCTAAAATGATGAAAACCAAGTCAAATGAAGAGTTTCTTTCTATTATGAATGAAGGTGCGTAAGCACAGATGCTAAAAATCGGTGTCTTTGACTCGGGGCTTGGTGGTTTGACGGTTGTCAAAGCATTAAGTCAAGTGATTAAAGGTGCTGATGTTTTTTATGTCGCCGATACAAAAAATGCTCCTTATGGCGAAAAGACCCCTGAACAAATACTTCAATATTCTCTCAATATTACCAACTATCTCATAGAAACACATGATATAGATGCACTCATTCTTGCATGTAATACGGCAACGGCATTTGCCATTAAAGAACTACGAGAACGTTACCCTCATTTGATTATTATAGGAACAGAACCAGGGATTAAGCCAGCGATTGCACAGACAAAAACAGGAAAGGTAGGTGTACTCGCAACGCCAGCAACACTTAGTGGAGATAAATATCAAGGATTAGTAAGAGAACTCTCATTAGGAAAAGATATTGTTTTTTATGAACAGGGGTGTCCTGGTTTAGTTGAACAGATTGAAAAAGGTGAAACGAAGAGCAAAAGAACAAAAGCATTGTTAGAAGCATGGTTGTCTCCAATGCAGGAGAATCGTGTCGATACGATTGTTTTAGGATGTACCCACTACCCATTGGTCACAGAGATGATAAAAGAGATTATGGTATGTGACATTCAACTCATAGAGACAGGAAGTGCTATTGCTAAGCGGTTACTTTCATTAAGTAATGTGGTTAATCATGAAAATCATGGAGCACTCTCTATTACTATTCACAGTACAGATAGTATCAATACAGATATTATTGATACTATACTTACAGATTATATTTTGCATATACTTTAAAAAATAATATAAAAAGAGATTATTTAGTATAGATTTATCGATTAATTTAACTTATTATAGATTATTTTAATTTAATTAAGATGACACTAAAGTTAAGGTGTGATAGAATATTCTTAATGCGGTATTACTGTATTGTAAAAGCCAAACTTATCGTGAGATGTGTACGGAAAGTCTATGGGTCTCTTATGGAGAAAGCCAGACTACCAATATAATGTATTCAGGTGATTTTGACTAAATCATTTAAATTTATACACTATATATATTATGTAAACGAATTTAAAAGGAGTCATAAATGAGATTATCTTATTTGACCACTCTCGTGCTTAGTACGCTTATTGCCAATGCTAATGTTGTCGAGATAACCGAAGGTGTGCCTTACGTTGAAGTAGAGGCAAATGGGAAAACATATAAAATTGAGAGAGTACAAGAACCAGATACTTATCTGACAAATACTTTTGCACTTACATCTAGACCTTCTCCTCCATTTTTTATTGAGCCATTTATTGTAAGTGAGGGTATTGAAACTTTTGGTGAACTAGAGGTATTAGATTTTATTTCTAAGAAAAAAGGTCTTTTTATTGATGCTCGGTTACCAAATTGGTATGCGAAATCAGCTATACCGACTGCAGTGAATATGCCATTTAAAGTGTTTCTTTCAGATACACCTGAACGAGAAGCTGCATTAAAGGTATTAGGTGGAGAGCTTACAAAAAATGGAGAGTGGAATTTTAGCAATGCCCAAACAATTCTTCTTTATTGTAATGGTGCATGGTGTGGACAGTCCCCCACAGCAATTCATGCATTGATGGAGTTGGGATATCCAAAATCTAAAATGAAATATTATCGTGGTGGTATGCAATCATGGCAACTATTAGGATTAACAACTATCGTACCAGAGGTAAAAAAATGAGAAGTATAATACTATTATTGACATTAACGATGACACTATCGATGGCTGGGAAATATGATAAGGTAAAAATTACGCCAGATATGGCATATATTTATGTGTATCATAAAGGTAAAGCAGTAAAGGTTCATAGAATTCAAGATACTAAACATAAGATTACAGGTGAGTATGCACGTATTTTTAGACCAGGAAAATATATACAACCTATCAAAATGCATGCAGATGTTAAAACAGTAGGTGAAGTTGAAATTTTAAAGTTTATGAAAGATAAAGTCAATAAAAAGAAAGGTTTGCTCGTTGACTTACGTACTAAAGCAGCGTATAAAAAAGAGTCTATACCTTCAGCTGTTAATATTCCTGCTCATATAAAAGATGATAAGTCTAAGCTTGAAAAGATATTTAAAGTACTTGGAGCAAAAAGAGCAGCAGATGGCTCTTTAGATACAAGTAAAGTGATGGAAGTTGCCTTTTACTGTAATGGATTATGGTGTGATAAATCATCAGATTTTATTCAAACATTTTTAGATTTAGGGTATCCTGCAGATAAAATATTGTATTACCGAGGTGGTTTCCAAATGTGGAAAATCTTAGGCTTTACAACTGTGACTAACAAGTAAAAAGGAATAAAAATGAAAAATTTATTAGAGAGTTTCGCTATATTACTTGTAGGGCTTTTATCTTTGGCAATTGTTTTTTTTATTGTGCAGTATAATCTTATAGAAGATGATAGTGTTATGGATGAAATTACGTTTACTACACCGCAAAAGAAAGTAAGTACTAAAACCAAAACAAGTAATTATCTTGATAGTCTTGAGGGTTATGGTGATGATAAAGATGTAAAAGTTGATGCAAGAAAAGAGACATCGGTGAATCAAGTACTTGTTAAATCTGAACTTAAAAACGATGACTTAGATACAGTAGTTGAAGATAAAGCAAAAAGTTCTTATATGCAAAATCTTGAGAGTTATTCAGATAAAGCAGAAAAAGAAAAGTTAGACGAAGTTAAACCAGTTGCAGATAATTCAGGTGAACCTGAAAAATTACCAGAAGATGAAATTGTTGATGAAATTGGTATGGCGATAGATGCTGCATTAGAAGACTTATAGAGAAAAGATATACTTTTCTCTGTGTAAGGGAAGCTTGACAGGTGTTAAAGACCGATAGCTTCTCTTACACTAGTCATCTTCTTATTCGCAATGGCACTCGCTTTTTTAGCACCCTTTGCTAAAATATCATTGACCTCATCCATATGTGAGAGGTAATATTCACGTTTTTCACGTGCCTCACCCAACTCTTCCCAAATAAGCTCTTTCAAGTACTTTTTAAAGTGCCCATAGCCCTCTTTCCCACTTTTATATCGTACTTGTAGTTCACGTTTTTGTTCTTCATTTAAAAAGAGAGATGCCAGAGCATAGATATTGTCATCTTCCCATTCGAGTGGTTCACCTAAAGGTGTAGAGGAAGAGATGATTTTATTACATCTTTTTTGTAGAGGTTTTTCATCCATAAAAAGGTCGATGGCATTGTCATAAGACTTAGACATCTTTTGCCCATCAATACCAGGTATAGTCGCAACTTCAGCAGCTACTTTATGTTCAGGAAGTGTAAATATCTCTCCATATTCATTGTTAAACTTCGTAGCGATGTCACGGGTCATTTCCACGTGCTGGATTTGGTCTTTTCCTACAGGGACTATCTGTGTATCTAACATAAGAATATCAGCTGCCATAAGTACAGGGTAAGAGAAAAGGGCATGGTTTGCAGAGATACCTTTGGCAACTTTGTCCTTGTAGGAGTGTGCACGTTCTAGTAGCCCCATAGGGGTAAACTTAGAGAGTATCCAGTAGAGTTCTAACACTTCAGGTACATGGCTTTGTACCCAAAAGGTAGTTTTGTTTGGGTCTATACCTATGGAGAGGTAATCAACAGCAGCATCAATCGTGTATTGTTTAAGTGTTGCTGCATTTTTAGAAGTAGTGAGTGAGTGGTAGTTAGCGATGAAAGTAAACATCTCATGTTGTTCTTGTAGTTCTATCATGGGTTTCATCGCCCCAAAGTAGTTTCCTATATGTAGTTTTCCTGAAGCTTGGATTCCTGTAAGTACACGCATAGTTATTCCTGCATAATTTTTGCAAATTATAGCAGGAAAATAAAGAATTAGAAATGGGAAAGACGAACTTTAAATAAATTCTTCCCCTTCATCCATTCTCTGTCCACGTTTACGTGCTACGATGTCAAGTGGTACACCCTCAAAGTCAAACTTTTCTCTAAAGAAGTTAGCAAGGTAGCGTATGTAGGAGAAGTGTAGGAACTCTGGACGGTTGGTAATGAGTGCAATCTTAGGTGGTTTAGTCTCATACTGTGTAGCAAATTTGATGTTAACCACAGCTCCATGATGAGAGGGAACATGGTGACGGCGTATTGCCATACGTAGTGTATCATTTAGGTCTGAAGTAGGTATGCGGTAGGTGTAACGTTTATAGATAGCAACTATCTGGTCTAGTATCTTGTTAACACGAAGTCCCGTTTTTGCAGAAATAGTGATAAACGGTGCATAGTGTAAAAACCTTAGTTCATCACGTACATCATCAACTACTTCTTCGTAGGTTCGCTCATCTTTGATGTCCCATTTGTTAAGCACTATAAGGCAAGCCAGTTTATGCTCTTCTATGAGTCCAGCTACTCTTTCATCTAGTTCAGATATTTGAGTAGTTGAGTCAAGCATCAAGATGACAAGGTTTGCTTTTTTAAGAAGTTCAGTAGTACGGGTAAGTGCATATTTTTCTATACCTACTATCTTAGAACGCTTACGGATACCAGCAGTGTCTATAAACGTTACTTCATGTCCATCATGCTCTATCATCTCATCTATGGGGTCTATGGTTGTTCCTGCTACATCTGAGACCACGGAACGCTCTTCCCCTAGTAAGGCATTAAGTAATGAAGATTTACCAGTATTTACACGCCCTATGATGGCTACACGTATCTCATTGTCTACCTCTTCTTCATAGCTTGCATGTACTTGTTCAACTATCTCTGCAAAAGGGTCTATTTCGGTATCTTCCTCTAAAACAAGTGCTTCTTCTGCCTCAGGAGCAGGGATATGTTGTTCCATCCATGCATAAAAGTCGTTGAAGTAACGGTTATGACTCACAGACATAGGGAAAGTTGCCTCTGCACCAAACTCTAAAAACTCCCAGTAACGCTCTTCTTCTTTGTCGTTGTCTATCTTGTTTACCACAAGTGCTAGAGGTTTGTTCATCTCTTGGAGTTTGTAAAAGAGTTCTTTATCTTCTGCGTCAGGGATGCTTTTACCATTTACCATATATATGATAATGTCGGCTTCCTCTGCAGCACGTAAAGAAAACCTAGCTACTGTACTAAAGAGTTCCGTAGAGTAGTCTATCCCTCCAGTATCTAGCACCTCAAACTCACGGTTTTCTGAAATGGTTACGATACGCTTTTTGATGTCACGAGTAGTTCCAGACATATCTGAAGTGATGGCATCACGCTGTCTAGCCAAACGGTTAAAGAGTGAAGACTTCCCAACATTAGGACGTCCTACAATGGCTACTTTTTTAAGTGGTTGTTCTTGCATAGGTGTATTCTTTCAATTATAATTGACGCAATTATAGCATAACGTAGGTGTGACCATGTCACACGCCAAGAAGGAATTTGTGCTATAATAAATCTTATTAAATTAAGGAG
>JAMONG010000134.1 GCA_027066595.1 Sulfurovum sp. | reverse complement strand
TTGTTTACTGACAAATCAGCTGACAGTATCGCCTAAAGTACGTGTTTTAGGGCTTTAAATGGTGGAGGTGACGGGAATTGAACCCGTGTCCTAAAATAGCTAGAACTATGACTCTACATGCTTAGTCAGTGTTGTTAATTTTAATCTAGTTTTGTACTACACTCAAAACTTTGCTAGACGAGCTAAAATTCTCACCTTGTGGCATAGCTTCCACAGGGCATAGTCACCAGATGTGATACCCAAAATCCGATTAAGATGACACTCCCAGGCAGGGCAGTCCTCCGCGTGAGCGGGGTTAATGACTTACGCTACTGCGTAAGCTGGACGGTAATCTGTGTTGTTTGCGTTTAAATGCGTGTGAGCCGCGTAACGGAATTGCTCAGTCCGACATGCACATAGCCCCGACTACTCCAGTCGAAACCAAGTCACCCCCATATTTGGAAAGTGGAGGATGATAACACTTTTGGGTTATTTTGTCAATAGCCAAGGGCATTTCGTTATAATACACTCTATTTAACATCAAGGGAATATTATGACACTTACAGCAAAAGTACTATGGGCAATGGTATTGGGAATCATAGTCGGTTTGGTCATTAATCTAACAGGACTTAATGCACCTGAGAGTTTTACCGATGAGTATGTGGTAGGTGGGTTATTTTATATTATAGGAACACTTTTTATCACAGCACTTAAAATGTTGGTAGTGCCTTTGGTGTTCTTTTCTCTTATCTCTGGGGTGTTTGGCATAGGGGACATCTCTAAGCTTGGTAAAGTGGGTGCAAAGTCGTTTGCACTTTATATGATGACTACTGCGATGGCAATAGCGATGGCGATAGGACTAGCAGCGTTAATCATCCCTCTTTTTAATACTTCAAAAGCCCAAAGTGCAAGTTTTGTGGGAAAAGAAGCTCCTCCACTTTCAGATGTCCTCATCAACATCATCCCCTCCAATGTTGTAGAAGCTTTTGCATCAGGTAATATGTTACAGATTATTTTCTTCTCAATTTTACTGGGTATCTCTTTACTCATGGTGGGTAAAAAAGCCAAAGGCATAGCAGAGGGTGTAGAGGTGATGAATGAAGCGATGATGAACATGGTAAACATCGTGATGTCTGTTGCACCGTATGCCGTCTTTGCTCTTTTAGCCAAAGCGGTGGCAGAACTAGGGTTTGATTTGTTGGCACAGTTGGCTGTGTATGTGGTGGTGATTATATCGGCTTTGATGTTACACCTTTTTGGTACGTTAATGTTGATACTCAAACTCTTTTCAAAGCTAAGTCCAAAAATATTTCTAAGCAAGATACGTGACGCTCAGATTTTCGCATTTTCTACGGCATCTTCTAATGCAACCATACCTGTCACTTTACGTTCTGTGACAAAACGTATGGGAGTTGACAACTCAGTTGCTTCTTTTACCGTACCTTTTGGAGCGACAATTAACATGGACGGTACAGCCATTATGCAAGGGGTAGCCACAGTTTTCATAGCTAATGTCTATGGGATAGAGCTAGGGTTAAGTGGTTACTTAACGGTCATACTCATGTCAGTATTGGCTTCCATAGGGACAGCTGGAGTACCAGGGGTTGGGCTTATTATGCTCTCTATGGTCTTTGTGCAAGTAGGGCTTCCTGTAGAGGGTATAGGGCTTATTTTGGGTGTTGACAGACTACTTGACATGATACGTACTTCTGTCAATGTCACAGGTGATGCGGTGGTAACATGTATCGTTGCTAAAAGTGAAGATGAGATAGAGCTAGAAACATTTTTAAATAAAGATGCAGGGATAGTAGAAGAGTTAGAGATAGATGAAAAAGATGAAGCAGCTTTGGCTGAAGTAGTACACAAAGTTTAGAAGAACTAATCTGCTAAACTTGCTACTAACTTTGCAGCAGAACCTGCTTTATGATTATGAGGCTGATAAAGATAGTTATTTACTTTTTCAGGAATATCTGAAGGCACTGTCAATGCTTCAAATTCCTCTTTGGCTGATTGTTTTGCTTTAAACAGTGCCATCTGTACACGGCTGTAGAAGTTAGCAGCTCCTTCTCCCGAAGTTTCGATGGCTAGAAAATTAGCAGATGGGAAACGACTTGTGACCAGTGATTGTACCCCATCACTTACCGCAGAACTTGGCATACATCCAAATGGTTTTACCGAGATGGTGAGGTGAGAAAGGTTATCTTTGACAGATTCGATGAGGTGAGCTACTTCTAAGTGACCTTCTCCTCCTTCACAGTCAAGGGTATAATACGCTTCACTAAGTGTCGCTAACTTCTCCATATTTGGTATTTCGTAGTCATGTAGACCTATGGCTTTAGCGTAGATGCTAAAGTGTGTTTTTATAGCAGCTTTGGCTAGTTTTATCATGATGCGACTTTTGACATTTGAAAAGTCTACTTTTTT
>JAMONG010000133.1 GCA_027066595.1 Sulfurovum sp. | reverse complement strand
AAGCGTGTTAGCTGTTACAGGAGCTATGATAAAGACATCACACTTTTTACCGATGTCTATATGGTTAAGTTCAGAACTCCAAGATTCAGAGGCATCTGTGAGCACAGGGTTGCGAGTAAGTGCTTCAAAAGTAAGAGCAGAGACAAAACGCTCAGCTGAAGTTGTCATAACGACATGTACTTCTGCACCAGCTTTTACAAAAAGACGTGCCAAGTCACACGCTTTGTAGGCAGAGATACTTCCTGTAACGCCTAAAAGTACAGATTTGCCATTTAAATCAACCTGCATACTTATGCCTTTCCAAAGAACTTATAAAAGAAATTCTTAATGCTTTTTTGTGAGGTACGAGAGAGTACCAAGTCACCAGAATGTGCATCTTTAGTCACAGTAGTACCTGCGGCTATCATGACATCATCAGGAATGTTAAGAGGGGCTACAAGTTGAGAGTCTGAACCCACAAAGACATTTTTACCGATGGTGGTTTGAAATTTGTTTTTACCATCGTAGTTACAGGTAATAACCCCTGCACCAATGTTAGACCCCTCATCTACTGTGGCATCACCTATATATGAGAGATGTCCTGCTTTTACACCTGTAAGGGTAGACTTCTTTACTTCAACAAAATTACCTATGTGTGTGTCAATCAACTTAGAGTTGGGGCGTACTCTTCCCATAGGTCCTACATCGGAGTTTTCTATATGTGAGTCTTCTATGACAGAGTGGGTTTTAATATGTGAAGCGATGATAGTAGAAGCCCCTTGTATGCTTACCCCATTTTCTAACATACATTCTCCCTCAAAGCTAGCACGAGAGTCGATGTATATGGTCTCAGGTAGTCTCATAGTGACACCATTTTTCATCCATTTTGTTTTGATGCGTCTTTGGAGTATTTCCTCTGCATGAGCAAGGTCAAGTTTGGAGTTTACACCTTTAAACTCTTCCTCTTCTACCATGACGGGGTGTACTGTTTTGGACTCTTCTACTGCCATCTTTATGATGTCTGTAAGGTAGTACTCTTTTTGGGCATTATAGTTGTTGATGACAGGGATGTAACGATCAAGTATCTCTTTTTTAACACAGTAGACTCCTGCATTGACTGTTTGTATCTCTTTTTGTGCGGGGATACAGTCTTTCTCTTCGACTATCTCTTGTACCTTACCATCTAAGATGACTACACGCCCATATCCAGCAGGGTTAGCCAGTGTAATGACAGACATATTGATATCTGCATCACCTTGTGTGAGTGCATTGAGGGCATCCATAGTGACTAGAGGCATATCTCCATTGAGTATGAGTGCTTTTGTATGTTTGACTTCTACACCTCTTAATGCACCACCAGTACCAGGATAGTTTTGAACATCTTGTATATGAAAGTGTATGTCTGCATAGTGCTTTTCTATCTCAGTTTGTATACGTTTGGCTTGATGATACAGTACAACCGTAATGTCATCAGAGAGTTTTTTAGCAGCATCAATAGCATGAAAAAGCATAGATTTTCCAGAGATTTCATGCAGTACTTTAGGAGTAGTAGACTTCATTCTGGTACCTTGACCAGCTGCTAAGATGACGACGGAGATAGACATTGTTAAAACCTTTTAGATAAAATTACATCAATATATTATTATTGCGATTATACCTAATTGTAATTAAAGGCATAGATTTGACATGTAAACATTTTGGAACTTGTGGCTCTTGTGGGCTGTATGATACACGTTATGAAGAACAGCTAAAAGCAAAAGAACAGAGAGTCTCAGCTCTTTTAAACCCTTTTTTTAAAGAAAAGTTAGAGGTATTTGATTCTCCTACTTCACATTATAGAGCAAGGTCAGAGTTTCGCATTTGGCATGAAGGTGATAGATGTGATTATGCTATGGGTAACATAGACAAAAATGGTGCCATTAACATAGAAGAGTGTCCTAAAGTGATACTCCCTATAGAAAAACGTATGTGGAGACTTTTAGAGAAGATAAATGCTTCACAAGAAGTACTTAAAAGAAAACTTTTTGCTGTAGAGTTTTTGGCTACGACCACGGATGAGTGTCTTATAACCATGCTTTACCACAGAAAGTTAGATGATACTTGGAGTGCAGAAGCAAAACGTTTAGAGTCTGAACTAAACTGTAAAGTCATGGGAAGAAGTCGTAAACAAAAAGTGATACTTTCTGATGAGTTTGTGACTGAAAAGCTAGAGATTGATGGCAAAACATTTACTTATGTGCAGTATGAGTCTGGCTTTACCCAGCCAAACCCTGTGGTAAATGTAAAGATGATAGAGTGGGCGATAAAGCAGGCAAAAACTGTGGGGCATGGTGATTTTTTAGAGTCTTACTGTGGTTTAGGAAACTTTACCCTGCCACTTTCACACTATTTTGATAAAGTCTTAGCCACCGAGATAAGCAAACGCTC
>JAMONG010000132.1 GCA_027066595.1 Sulfurovum sp. | reverse complement strand
ATATAGATATGAGGAAATTGGAAAAAAGAAATAATATTTAGGAGTAAAGTTGCTTAATATTACAAACTTACAGTACCAGTACAAAGGTGCAGATGATGTATATACCTATGACCTAGAAGTACAACCTAGTGAAATCGTAGCCATTTTAGGGCAAAGTGGTTCAGGTAAATCAACTTTGTTAGACATCACAGCGGGCTTCATAGAACCTAGTTCTGGTTCTATCAAATTAGATGAGCAAGAGCTATTACCTCTAAGTGTAGAAAAACGTCCCATTACCATACTCTTTCAAAGCCATAACCTTTTCGAGCACCTTACTGTGCAAAAGAACATACTACTAGGTGTAAATAAAGCTTTAAAAGACAGCATAGAAGAAGTAGAAAAAGTGAAAGCTATATTGAAAGAGGTTGGATTAGAAGCCCATGAGCACAAACTTGCATCCCAACTTTCAGGTGGACAGCAACAGCGTGTGGCTTTGGCTCGTGTGCTTATGCGTAGAGAGCCTATCTTACTCTTAGATGAACCCTTTACAGGCTTAGATGAGATAACACGCTTAGAGATGCTAGACTTAGTTAAAAAGATAACTATTGAACATAAGCTCCATACCATTATGATAACGCATGATGTGGAAGATGCAGAGCGTATAGCTAACCATGTTTACAAAATGCAAAACCATACACTAATCAAACAATGATAGACGTACTCAAAAACCATCCCTTTTTTGCACATAAGCAGATAGAATCATACCAACTTTTACAAAACCAAGGACACTGTAATGAAAACTATCTGCTTGTGGCTGATGGGGTAAAGTATATCGTCCGTAAGCTTTTACGAGATGACATAGACAGAGCATTTGAATGGAAAGTCCATGCCTTGGTGTATGAGCAAGGACTAACAGCAAAACCACTGGTTTTTGATAGTCAAAATAGTTTTATGGTCTTTGCGTTTTTAGAGGGAGAACATAAGTCTACACTAGGAGAAGACGCGTTAAAACTTTTAGCCCATGCCGTACAAAAATTACATAGCATCAAAATAGATGAAAAACCTATCACACTAAAGATAGAGTATAAAAGTGAAGTTGTTTTGCAAGCCTTTGAGACTATCGAAACTGCATCAAAGGAGTATGTACTTTGCCATAACGATTTGAACCCGCAAAACATCTTTTTTTCAAATGAAGTGAAACTCATAGATTTTGAGTATGCAGGTGTGAATGATAGGTATTTTGACTTAGCAAGTGTGTGTGTAGAGTTTAACTTAGAGGGTGAGTTAGAAGCACTGTTTTTAGAGATTTATTTTGAGGGTAAAGGGTTTAGCGTAGTAAAGTTAAAAGCCTATAAAATCATCTATAAAAGACTATGGGAAGAGTGGTTTGAGCATAACAGTTAAGGCATGGTTGATGTAAGTCAAGCTTATCTTCATCATAATAGCTTATAATTTCACAATAATTTAAAGGATTGTGATGTCAGGTGTGGGTGAAGTATCGTCAGAAGTGTTAGCATCTGAGTCTATAGAAGAACTACAACGCATAGATAAAGAACGTTTCTCTTTCTACCCTACAAACAAAGGTGTGGAAAAAGAATGGGAGAATGAATCTGAAGAGCGTATAAGTAGCTACGAAAAAGGCTCACTTCCCACGCTCGATGAAGCAGATGTATTCTCAAAGTACAAGAGGTAAGTCATGTCATCTGTCAAATTTGTAGCCTTAGCCCAAAATGAACTAGATGATCTTTTTGAAGCTTTAGAGTATCAAGAAGCCAATCAAGGATATGACTTTATAGCCGTAGTCAAAAAGACTTTGCATCGCATACAAACCTACCCAGCAGCGTGGACAAAAAATTCAACACATACACGCAGATGTATGCTAAAAGGTTTTCCCTATGCTGTCATTTATCAAAAAGTAGAGAGTGGCATCTTAGTTGTTGGCATTATGAACTTACGTAAAAAGCCAACACACTGGGCTTCTAAAAGTGTTTCAGAGTATTCCACATGTCGTATATCAACACTACCTGAAACCATTTATATACGTTAATCTTTTACCCTCTTATCCTTTCCCATTCTATGTAGTCCTCAGGTATAGCTAGTTTTGAAGTATCTATGACTTCATTTGTCTCTGGGTGATGTACAGGTATGGTACTGTTTGATGCCACATCTTCTACAGCTAACCAAAGGTTTTCATACGCTCCCAAATCAACATCATTAAAAGTAGGGTGAAAACGATTGTCATCAGATTTTGCTATGTAAAATGTACCGATTTGGGTTTTGTAAGAGAGTAGTGGTTTCATAAGTATTTCCTTGAAATGATAATGGGTATTTTATCTTAATTGTATGAGCATTATATTAAGTGAGATTTTAAAATATGATATAATATTTTTTAGAAGCTAAAAGGATTTAGAAGTAATGGGTTTATTAT
>JAMONG010000131.1 GCA_027066595.1 Sulfurovum sp. | reverse complement strand
ATAGATTTTGGTTCTGCTAGAGTAGAGGGTATAAGTGACATCAACAGTTTTATAGAGCAACATACCCTACAAGGGACAGCCCAATACGCTGCACCAGAGTACTTTTTAGGTGAAGTAGGTACAACGCGTTCAGATTTATTTTCTTTAGGGGTTATTGTCTATAAAATGATTTCAAATAAGTTTCCTTATGGTGTCAATGTGGCACGCACCAAAACAAAAGTAGAACAAAAAAAGTTAAACTATGTTTCACTCTACACCCAAGAGTGCGAAATACCACGTTGGATAGATGAAACCTTAAAAAAAGCCTTAGAAATAGACCCCTATAATCGCTACTCTGAACTCTCAGAGTTTACCTATGATTTACGTCATCCCAATGCCAAATATCTTAAAAAAGACCAACCACCCCTGCTAGAACGAAACCCTTTGTTACTTTGGAAAATGATTTCACTCTCTTTAGCGATTGTTGTCGTTGTACTGCTTTTCAACCCATCTTAGTTTTTATTGACGTAGATCCAAAGACTTATCAAACTCGATAGTATACTTTTTTAGTATGCTACGCTGTTTTTCTTGTGCCTCTTCACGGTCTATGATGACTTTTACCCCATCTTTATCTTCTAAGACCAAGTATTTGTCTGTGACTGCATTGACTTTTTCATAGAACTCTTTAAAGTTTTTAAAGCTTTGTCCATTGACCTTATCTATAGGCCACATACCAAAGTCATTGTCCCCTCTACTCATATCTGAAGCCAGTACTTTAAGCAGTACCACCACTTCACTTTTCTCTTTTTCTTGCCATCTTGACGCAAGATAAGAGAGGATTAAACGGTTTTTATTGGTAGAGCGTATAAGGTTTCTAGTCAGTGGGGAAAATACATATCCACCATAGACAAAGTATGTAGGTACCTTATCATAGCGAGTGGTTTTAACGAGATACATATCATCAGCTGTGTGTTTAAGTTCTGCTTCTACATGCATAGGCTTTTTGTCACGTATAATATCAAGTCCTACTTGTTCTCCCATCTGATGTGCATCTACAAAGTAATGAAAATGGGTATACTCATGGTTTCTAAACTCTACTGTACCATCATCTTCGATATTGTGTCCATCTATCGCAGTTAAAATGTCTCCCTCTTTGAGTATGCCTGCGAGTGTTGAATTGTGTACCACTTTATTGATGAGCTTTCCAGAAGTATTTTCATCTAAGCCATAGTAACGTCTTATCGCAGGGTTTTCAAGTTTTTGTGTCCCTAAGCCAATATCTGCAAAACCATCATACTTTCCATCTTTCATATCGTCTATAAAATGTTTTACCATATTGATAGGTACTAAGTAGCCAATGTTTTGAGACTTTTTAATCACTTGCATCACAACACCTACTATCTTTCCATGAGAGAGGGCTGGACCTCCAGAGTTTCCAGGGTTTACTGCCGCATCCACTTGCACCGCTAAAAAAGACTCTCCACTATGGGCATAGACATGGTGTTCCACACGTGAGACCACCCCGATAGTCGCAGAGAGTGTCGAACCACCCATAGGATACCCATACACCACTATCTTCTGTTCTACTGAGGGTAATGTACCAAATGAAAGGGGTGTCACTCCTCTAAAAAATGCTTTCTCTTCTACCTTTAACAATGCTAAGTCTGCCTGGTGAGAAACTGCATGTACTGTGGCAATGTAACGCTTACGTTGTCCATAACGCTGTACTTCCAAAAAGGCTTGATTGGCTACCACGTGGGCATTGGTTAAGATGTATCCTCCCTCTATAATTGCCCCTGAACCTGTACTACTTCGCATAGAGCTAGACCATGGCTCTTGGTAGTTAGGTATTTGGGCTGTGCTATATATCTTGACTATGGCTTGTTTGGTAGCATCTTCTTTATGTGTATTGGCACTTAGAAAAAATGTGCTTAATAAAAGTATCCCGACTATTTTCATATCACTTCTCCATATTTTTCTGCATCAATGCAAGGGATTTCTCTTCTTTTTGCCTCTTTTGCCATCAGTCCCGTTTCACTCTCTGAGAGTAGAGTTTTTTTAGTATCATAGAGTTTTGCAGAACAGACACCACAAGAGGGGCTTCTATCTTTACCTATAAACAAATCTATGTTTGTATGCGTATTAAAAAAGCCATTTGCATAGTCTATCACAGGGTCAGATAAATCTTCTCCTGTCTGATTAGAGATGGTTCTGTTACCCATAGGTGTGAATATCAAATCCATAGTAGGTCGTGGCGTACCAAAAGCATCATCTTCTGGACAAAAAGGAATGAGTATTTCTCCTTGAAGTTTTTCAAGCAGTATTGCATTGGTATTATCACTTGCATCATAGCGACATTTCTTACCTAGAAGACAGGCAGAGATGGCTATGGTTTTCATCTTTTAGTAGACAAAAAGCAACGCATAGACCCAACCACCTGTAAGCATGGTGAGTAT
>JAMONG010000130.1 GCA_027066595.1 Sulfurovum sp. | reverse complement strand
CAGGGCGACAAGTGTGACAGAGTTTTGGCATAGATGGCATATCAGCCTCTCTACTTGGTTTAGAGACTATCTCTATTTTCCACTAGGAGGAAGCAAAAATGGACCCTACAAAACCTATCTAAACATTATGATTGTATTTGTACTCTCTGGCATATGGCATGGTGCGGGCATTGGTTTTGCAATATGGGGTGCGATTCACGGGGCTATCTTGATTATCGAAAAAATACTAGGTAAAAGATACTTCCGTCTCTATGCTTCTCTACGCTGGTTCATTACTTTTATGCTCATCGTCATGGCATGGAGTTTCTTTAGATTAGACTTTCCCCAAGCCATACTTCTAATCCAAAAAATGTTTGGCTTCAACCATAGCCTGTTTATCAACATGCAAAGCCCATACCATATATTGAGTATATCTCTGTTACTTATCTATCCTATACTCGATCATCTCTGTAGGTTCTACCTTGTTGATAAAGAGGGCTACCCTGTGTTAAATAGAAATCCACTCTCTATGCTTGTTTTGTCAGTACTGCTGCTTTTGGCTTTTACTTTTAGTGGCTCACCGCTACCATTTATCTATTTTGAATTTTAGGAGATAATGTGAAACTTCTATCCCATAAACATATCTTAATGATGCTCCTTAGCTCAATCGTCATAGCTATGGCTATACAAGCATTTATAGCTCCCAAGCACGCCTCCAACTTTAATGAAAAAAAGTTTAAAAATCCACTCTATGAGGAGTTTGTCACTATCGCAAATGCACATAACCTTGATTTGTCTTTTACCCAAACCTGCTGGATAGAACGAGGACCGATAAACTACAAAATCAATAGCATTTTTAAAGAAGCCCCCAAGTCTGTTGATATTCTTTTTATTGGAGACAGTAGCATCGCATGGGGATTGATACCACGTGTCATCTCTCAACAAACAGGTAAAAAAGTAGCGATGTATGCGTATGAATCAAATTTTTTAACACAAAAGACAGCAAAACTCTTTGACAAGATTTCCAAATATTATTTAAAAGAAGATGGCATAGTCATTCTGGCATTTGAAAACTCAACCCAAAAAAAAGACCCCAATGCAGTACACATCTCCAAAGAAGCGTATGCAGAGATTATGCAGTGGGAAGAGAAAGATTTTACACACTATGCAAAAAAACATGAACGCTCTTTGTTTGACAGATATTTTTCTTACCATGCCTTTAAAACATTTTATGATGAAACATCAGAGTATTTAAAAACAAAGTACCACCTATCTCTTAAATCTCCAAAGTTTTATAGTAAGTATGTTGAACCTATCATTAACCCAAAACTTGCCAAAAATAAAGCCCAAAATAAAAACAAAGAGACGCAATTTTTACGATGGGATATGGATACTATCACACTCTATAACCCAAACTTTCATCTAAAATCTATACACTCTGAAGTCATGCCTAAACAACCTTTTGTCAATAAAAATGTATCACTCAATGCCAAGGCATCTGCAAACATACATGGTCACAAAATTTACCTGATTCCCACTTATGGTAAGCACCAATATTACAAAGAGGCTAGAAATATGTACTATAGCTACTATCAAGCGTTAGGTTTTGAGTTATGTGACTTAGGAATGTATCAGACAAAAGAAGATGCCTATCTTATGCAAGGTGGCTCACATATGGGTAATACAGGTGGATTAATGAAAAGTATCCTGATGGGAAAATGGCTACAAGAATATTATATATCACTTAATCCCTAAAAGGTTTATAAAAACGTTCATCCCCAAGGGCTAATAGTTCTTTATCTCCTCGGCTGTCGCCATAGGCATATATGTGTGTACAATCAGTAAGTCTATATACCTCTTTTATTCTGTTTACCTTTTCTATGCCATAGCAGTTTTTAGTCACAAAACGACCAGATACACGTCCCTCTTTCATCTCAAGTTTCGTAGCAATGAGTTCTATTTCATTTTTATCACACCATGGTTTTAACCAACACTCTATAGAAGCAGAAACCACAACGACTGTATGCCCCTGTTCTTTGTGCCATGCTATCTTCTCCATAGCTTTTGGGCGTACTATTGTGTCGATTTGACTCAGAGAATATGCTTTGCTTACTTGCATAAACTTCTCTTCACTCATGCCTTTGAAAAAATACGAGAGCATCAACTCTTTAGCTCTGTAGTTAGTGATGATTTTGAGTTTATACGCCATAAGCATAGGCGATAAAACAACCATACCACTGACAAATGTAAACTCCCCTACAGCAAAACGAATGAACTGGATAAGGCTATCATCAGTAGTAATCGTTCCATCGAAGTCAAAAAAAGCTATGTGCATATAGTTAGATACTCATCTTCTTAAACTGAAACTCTGGAATACTACGAATGATAAGCATCACCCATCTCCATATCCATTTGGTATAGAGTACACTCTTTCCACTCTGTTGAGCCTTATAAATATCAGAAG
>JAMONG010000129.1 GCA_027066595.1 Sulfurovum sp. | reverse complement strand
CCTGGTGACCCAGACTTGGTAACCATCAAAGCTCAAAAGATTTTGCAAAAAGCTGATGTGGTACTTTTTACAGGTTCACTTGTACCACGTGAGGTACTTTCTTGGTGTAAAGATGATGCTCTCATTGTCGATTCACAGGGGATGAAATACCCAGAAATATTTGCATTTTTAGAAGAACATCATGACAAGGTCTTAGCCCGCGTGCATACAGGTGATCCTTCACTCTACTCTACCATTGCTAAGCAGATAAACTTTTTAAATGAGAAAAAGTTTAACTATGAAGTGATTCCAGGGATTACAGCTGCCTTTGGTGCGGCAGCATCTTTGGGCATTGAGTACACTATTCCAGGGGTTTCACAAACCATCATTTTAACCCGAGTAGAGGGTAAAACACCTAATCCTGAGAGTTTAGCAAACATACTGGCATGTAAAAACTCCTCCTTGGTTTTTTACCTCTCTATATTACTGCTAAAAAAACTAAAAAAACAAGCTCTAGAGATGGGATACAGTCCAAATACCCCTTGTTGGGTAGTCGAAAAAGCCACATGGGAAGAAGAGGCTATTTTTAAAGGAACACTGGAGAACATCGAAGAGCAAGTGAGCCACATACGTGGTGTTGCACTCATTCTTTTAGGAGATTTTTTATATCAAGAAGAGACAGAGGAGTCACACCTCTATGTAAAACCACTCGTTAAGGAGTTACAAAACAATGCATAAACTTAAAATTGCCATTGTCACCATCAACCAGCCTAGCTTAGATGCTGCGTGTAGACTTGTACCTGTGTTAGATGACTATGCGGTTGATGTTTATGGGAAAAAAGACCTCTCTCATACACTAGAACATTTACATCTTTACAACAAACTAGATGAGATTTTAGCACCAGCATGGAAAGAGTACGATGCCATACTTGCCATACTTGCGATGGGTGCTGTGGTACGTAAAATAGCCCCTCTTTTAGAAGACAAAGCCACTGATCCTGCTGTATTGGTGATTAACCTTGCATTGGATAAAGTCGTCCCTCTTCTTAGTGGACACTTGGGTGGAGCAAATGAACTTGCAGATACGCTCACAAAGCGTCTTCCTAACTGTATGAACTTCATCTCAACAGCCACTGACCAAACCAAAACCCTTGCCTTTGAAATGCTAGCAAAGAAAAATGGCTGGCAAATAGAAAATCTTAAAGCTTTAGCTAAAATCTCAAACAGGTTACTCAACAAACAAGCAGTAAAAGTTGCAACCTACCCTAACGTGTTTGAGAGCATCCCAAACAAAGACAACCTTAGCCTTGTAGACTTTAAAAACGTAGATTTGGACACGGTGGTCATCGCTCCACATATAAGCTCAACATCACTTACGTTTAAGCCCCAACTTACACTGGGTATGGGCTGTAACCGCGACACAAGTTTTGAAGCCATAGAAAAAGCTTTCAATGACTTTTTAACCAAACATAAACTAGATGTTTCACAAATTAAAAATATCGCTTCGTTTGAAGCCAAAAAAGATGAGCAAGGATTGTTAGACTTTGCAGCTTATCATAACTGGGAAATACACTTTTATGAAAAAGCATCTATCAATGGCTTAGAGCAAAAGTTCAGTAAGTCAGCTTCAACTAAATTTTTTGGACTTAAAGGGGTTGCAGAACCCAGTGCTGTTCTTGCCTCTACATACAAAGAGCTCATCATTAAAAAAGAAGTATACAACAAAGAAATCACCATAGCAGGAGCAATATAATGGGAAAACTTACAATCTTAAGCAGTGGTGCTGGTGGAACAAAATACATCACGGTAGAAGCACAACAAGCCCTAGCAGAAGCTGAAGTAGTCGTTAGTTACACGAAATATGCAAAAGAACTTAAAAGTCTGATAGGTGATAAAGAACTATTTACCTCAGGTATGACACATGAAATTGAACGCTGTCAAATAGCCATAGACCAAGCCAAAGCAGGAAAAACAACTTGTATCATTTCCAATGGAGATGTCAATGTATTTGGTATGGCAACGCTTATTGTCGAACTCATAGACGAACAAAATTTGTGGGATGAAATAGAGTTAGAGTCTATCGCAGGAGTTACTTCATTTTTAGCCACTGCTAGCCGTGTAGGTGCACCTGTAAGCCAAGACTTTTCCATTATCTCTCTTTCTGATAGACTTACAGATATAAATCTCATAGACAAACGTGTCAAACTTTCACTCGAAGCCGATTTTGTTATAGGTATTTATAATCCTAAATCAAAAAAACGCATACAGCCCTACTTGAATTTTTTAGCAAGACTTAATGAAGTCGAAGAACGTATTGTCATCATCGCTTCAAATGTGGGTAGAGAGAAAGAAAACATCACCATTACCACAAGCACTGACCTTATATCCCAAAGCCTAGAACACCCTGAGGTCACCATGTCTACGCTCATCATGGTTTGTAATACCACCTCAAAACTTACAAAAAATGGTTTAGTACTTACCCCTCGTGGATA
>JAMONG010000128.1 GCA_027066595.1 Sulfurovum sp. | reverse complement strand
GCACTGGCTTTCCTTGGGTTTTTTATAATTGAGAGTATATCAAATCTTTGTTATACTCAAACTATTAACATAATATAGGAACACCATTGAAACACCTTATTGACTTTATTGAAACCAAAGATGTGAGTAAAGCGTCTATTTATGAGCATCTTAAATGTACGAAAGAAGAGGCACAGCTTGTGCAGTATATCTGTAAACGGTATGTCTCTGGGCTTGAAGAGATCTCTGTGTTGGAGATATTGCAAGAGAACTTTTCTACTGAGGGGTATGTGTATCTCAAAAAACTGGGACTTGTCAAAAACCTACTTGATTTAGGGTGGATGATACAGGTGAGTTTTGGGCAGATGAAAGCACATGAGACCTCTAAGTTAGAGTTGCTTGGAGCATCTATCACCCCAAGCATTGCACTGTTACGTTTACTTGAAGAGGGTTCACTTGAAATCTTTTTACCAGAAGTCAAACCCTACACAGACCACTTAGAGTACCTGCAAGACCAGTTTGACATGGTGGCACTTTTACATAAAATCTCTACCTTTAAGCAAGGGCTTGCAGACAACTCTCTAAGTATTGGACGGCTTAAAAATAAACTTACACTGCTTACCACACGTATAGAAGAGCGTGTGAAGATGACGAAAAATCCCATCGTAGTAGAAGAATTCTTTAAAGAAAAAGAACTAGATGAGAAAGAAAAACGTATCTTTTTGGCACTACTTAAAGAAGAGTACTCAGGAGGAGAGGGGCAGTTTAGAGATATGAATACCCTCATAGAACTCATCTCTTTTGATGAATATGAGAAGATAAAAAACCGTGCCTTGCTAGAAGAGGGTGCAAAACTCATTACTGAAGACATCATAGACTATGAAGAAATACTCAATATGTTTGGAGGGGTGAGCCGTTCTTTTTACTTGCAAGAAGAGGTGATGCAACGCATTATCCATCCAAAAAAGAAGAAAAAAGTAGCCAAGCTCAAACTCAACGAACTTGTAGAAGAGCAAGAGCTTTTTGAGTACCTTAAGCCCACAACTACCTTAGATGACGTGGTACTTCACCCTAAAACAAGAGAGACACTTAACAATGTTGTCAAACAAGTTGACAAAGAGGTGTTCAAAAAACTACGTGAGTGGGGTATCAAAGACAAACGCAAAGGTATTGATGCACGTATCATCTTCTACGGTGCAGCAGGTACAGGTAAGACGATGACAGCGATGAGTTTGGCTAAAACACTTAAGCGTCCCATCTTGTCATTTGACTGTTCAAAGATATTGTCAATGTATGTAGGCGAGAGTGAGAAAAATGTGCGTAAAATATTTGATGATTTTAAGACATTAAGTAAAAAAGCGAAAGTAGACCCTATTTTACTACTTAATGAAGCAGATCAATTTTTATCTTCACGTTCTGAAGGAGCAGGAAGTTCTGCTGATAAAATGCATAATCAAATGCAAAATATTTTTCTCGAACAGATAGAAAAGTTTGAGGGCATACTCATCGCTACGACTAATCTGCTAGGTAACATAGACAAAGCTTTTTCACGTCGTTTTAACTACAAGATAGAGTTTAAAAAACCTGGTAAAAAACAGCGGTTACGTCTATGGCAGTTTATGTTACCTGAAGCTGCTGACTATGAAGAGGGTTTTGATATGAGTGAACTTGCTCGCCATGAGTTGACCGGTGGACAGATAAATCTCATCATTAAAAATACGGCCTATAAAGTAGCGGTACGAGAAGAGTCTGTTTTTTCCAACCAAGACTTTTTAGAAGAGATAGAAAAAGAGCTAGGTTCAAGTTTTGAAGGGGCAAAAAGTATGGGCTTTAAGGTTTAAGGTGAGGTAATTTTTAAGTAATACTCCTCCACTATGATACGAAAAAAATATCATAGAAGGAAAAAAAGTATGAAAATCAAATATTCATCTTTCGTCATGGCAATGCTCATGCCACTCACACAAGTTACATCAAATGAAATCTCACAAACCCCACCCGATGCGAAAGCAGGAGAGTGTTACGCTCGGGTGGTACTGCCTGCACAGTATGAAACAGTAGAGGAAAAAGTACTTATTAAAGAGGCAGCAGAAGAGATAAGCATACTTCCTGCAGAGTATGCACAAAGTGAAGAAGAAGTAGAAGTAGTCCCTGCGACTAAAAAGCTAGTGCCCATACCAGCCTCTTACAAAGAAGTAAGCGAAACTATAGAAGTAAAACCTGCAGTGCGTACATGGAAAACATCGTTAAAGAAAAAAGCAAACCCCATAAGTAAAACTATCTTGTCTGCCATAGAAACAAGTGGCGTAAATTTGAAGTATGCAGAGCCTGGAGACTGTTATAAAGAGTATTTTGTAGCTGCTAAATATAAAACGATTTCTGAAGATGTCTTGATACGTAAAGAACATAATGAAACATCGGTACTAGAACCAGAGTTTGAAATGGTAGAAAAAACCATCGTTATCAAGCCAGCAGGTAAAGAGATAGTTGAAGTACCAGCAGTCTATGAAGAGACAG
>JAMONG010000127.1 GCA_027066595.1 Sulfurovum sp. | reverse complement strand
ACCTTCAACACCCATCATCCGAGGGATGTTTGGTCCATAGATATCTGCATCAAGAAGACCTACTTTTTTACCTTGCATTGCAAGTGCGATAGCCAAGTTCACAGATGTTGTTGATTTACCAACTCCACCTTTACCAGAACTTACCATAACGAAGTTCTTCACATGAGGAGCGATGTTTTTACCACTCACTGAGTTTGACATTTGTTTTGGTGCTTGAGGTGCGTTGATGTTTACATGAATCTCTTCAAAACCAGCAGCTTTAAGTGCTTCTGTGGCTTTCTCTTTAAGTTCTGTTTGTACTTCTTCTGCTGATGACGTGATATCAAGCATAAGCCCTACCGTTGTGTTCTCAACAACAACATCTTTAACAAATCCAAAAGTAACGATATCTTTCGTAAACCCTGGGTAAGTTACATTTTTTAATGCGTCTAATACATTTTGTTCTGTCATGTATATCCTTCATTTTTAAGTTTTTAGAATCCTCTGCATAGCCTAGGTACTCACAATGGTTTTTGCAAAGGTAAGATTGTGCAAGAGATTTATAAGTCCTAGCCATAGCTAAGACGAAGTAAATATCTTGTGCAAGATTGCTTTTGCAAAACCCACCCCATGGGCATCACTAGCTTTCACCTATACGTTGTTACTCTTTCTCATCTTAGCTACGGCTAGGGTTTCAAAAGAGTGCCTAGCCTAGATAAAAGCTAGTGATGTTGTGAGCATCTAGACTATGCAGAGGTTTCTACACGAGTTATACCACCAAAATCTTAAATAGGGTTTAAATAAGCGTGATTTTAAAAATTCGGAGTAAAACTATCTGATAAAGAATTAATAAAGCTTCTCACAGTATAATTCGTTACTTATTGTTACACGCAAAATATTTATAAGGGGATAATTTGTCAAACACTACTTTGATACTTCTGGGTGCTGGAAGCTCATCACGTTTTGAAACTACTGTTAAAAAACAGTGGCTATACACAGGTGAAACCCCTTTGTGGCTACATGTAGCAGAGCATTTTGAAAAGGCTGCTAGTTTTGATGAAATCATCATCGTCTCTACCCTTGAAGAGATAGAGACTATGAAAAACTTTGCTTCGTACAACTATGTGCAAGGTGGTAACAGTAGACAAGCTTCACTTACCCATGCACTTGCAGATGTTAAAAGTGAGTATGTACTCGTCTCAGACATCGCTAGATGCTGTGTGCCTGCCGATATGATACACCGTATCTTAGATGCCAAAGAAAAAGCTACGTGCATCGTACCTGTACTCCCTGTTACCGATACACTCTACCTAAACAACCAACCCATAGACAGAGAAAAAACAAAAATCATCCAAACCCCTCAACTTTCACGTACAAAACGACTTAAAGAGGCATTACAAACTGAAACACTCTTCACAGATGACTCTTCAGCCATTGCCTCTTTGGGTGAAAAAGTACACTTTGTTGATGGTTCAACTAAAGCTCACAAACTCACTACCCTTGAAGACTTACAAAAAGTAACGTGTCTTCAAGCACCCACACCCAAAACACTCACAGGTTTTGGTATAGACATCCACCCTTTCCAAGAGGGTAAAAAGATGTTTCTTTGTGGTGTGCCTATAGATGTAGACTATGGTTTTAAAGCCCACAGCGATGGTGATGTTGCCATTCATGCCCTTATAGATGCACTTTTGGGAGCTGCAGGTATGGGTGACATCGGTGAGCTTTACCCAGACACAGAAGATACGTATGCAGGAGCTGACTCAAAAGTGCTCCTAAGTGACACTGTAAAACGTATCAGAGCGTATGGTTTTACCATAGGCAACATTGACATGACCATCATGGCAGAAGCTCCAAAGCTTCTACCGTACAAAGATGAAATGAAACGCACACTGGCATCACTGCTAGGAATACGACAAAACTTTGTCAACATTAAAGCAACCACAGCGGAGAAACTCGGCTTCATTGGACGCAAAGAAGGTGTGACTGTTCACACCGTAGCAAATTTAACTTATTTAGACTGGAAAACATTATGAAAATCATCATTGTAGAAAATGAACTCTATTTGGCACAAAGTATCGCCTCAAAACTCCATGAAAATGGATTTATTACTGAAATATTTTCTTCAGTCAAAGAAGCCATGACAAGTAAAGGTGATGTCTACTTACTTTCAACCAACTTACCAGGGCAAAACACCTCCCCTCTTATTAGTGCGTTTAAAGATAAGATTATCATCTTGATGGTGAACTATATCAACAATGACACGGTAGGAGAGCCACTGAAACTTGGAGCAAAAGATTACATCGTAAAACCTTTTATGCTTGAAGACCTTATGCGTAAGATAGAGCATTACGAAGAGTACCAAGCACTTAAAAAACAGACCATACTCTATCAAGAGTATATGGATAACTTACTGTGTGACATAGAGACACATTTTGACATCGCTAAAATCACAACACCACTTGTGATACAGACAAACTACCAAAGATTAGTTGATAAAATCGTATTTGAGTATGCA
>JAMONG010000126.1 GCA_027066595.1 Sulfurovum sp. | reverse complement strand
GGGCGATCACTTCTGCTAACGTTTCGTTAAGTTCTAACATACGTGAAAGGGTACGTGCTATTTGCGAGACTTCTAGCGAATGGGTGAGACGTGTGCGAAAGTAGTCTCCCTCATGATTTAAAAAAACTTGCGTTTTATACTCTAAACGTCTAAAAGAAGAACAGTGAAGTACTCTGTCTCTGTCTCTTGCAAAGGGGTCTCTAAAATCTTCTTCAAAACCAAAAAAACGTTCACTAGATTTCATACGCTACCTTTAAATAATATTGATATAATTGTAGCAAAATAAATGTATATGCAGGGTGGAATAATGGAAAAGATAGAGAAGTATCATATAGAGTATGAAAAACCAAAAGTAACCCTTTTGCAAGAGTCAGGACTGGGCGTTGCCGAGATAGCAGCTCGAACGTGTTATGACTCTTTTGAAAACTCAGAAAATGACTGCGTGAAAAATGCTATGACCTCTATGGATACCAATGCCATTAATGCCATCGATGATTCTGAACTTCTTTCTAATCTTGCATGGGTGCATCATCATCACTCTATCATAGAGCATGCGACACTTTCTTTTTTAGTACAGGGTACAAGTAGAGGTGTTCTTCAAGAACATGCCCGTCATAGACTACAAGCTATCTCTGTTAGAAGTACAAGATACACCATGTCTTCGGTGATTAATTCTTTTACCGCCTCCCAAGAAGCTCAAGATGGTTTTAAATTCTTTTTAGAAAAAGTATTGTGCTTAAACCTTTTTGTTATCAGTGACCCAGAGTACTTAAAAATAGAAGTACGCAGTATCTATGATAAATTTATGTTTCAATACAGCAGAGATGTAGACTATCTCAAAGGTGCCGTGGCAAAGTCATCACTTCCCTTTGTAAAAGAGTTTAAAGGTGATGCTGAAGCACTTTACGCTGCCCTTGAAAATGGAAAGAAAAAACGAAATGTAGGTGATGGGTTTAAGCACATTGTTTCTGATAATTGGAAAGTCGATATGGTTGTTACATTTAACATACGCTCACTCAAAAACTACTTTGATTTACGCGACTCTGGAGCTGCATGGTTTCAGATACAATGGCTGGCAGAAGAGATGAAAAAAGTCACCCCTGTGAAGTACTTAAAACTCATCGATAAACAGTACAAATAAGTAAATCATAAAATTAGATATAATATTGCAATTAACACTTAGGAATTTTTTTGCGTACTTTTATATTTATACTTTTTTTAACTTTTTTACAAGCACAACCACTCACCATGGAGAATATCTCTGTAAACATTACAAACGGTTTGCAGACACGTATTAAAGGTGAAAACAAACATATCATACAAAACATTTATGCACGTACTGGAAACAAAGCTCTTTGGGTAGGTAAAAACAACGAAAAAAAAGCCAGTGCTCTGATACAAGCACTTAATGATCCTCTTTTTAACTATAAAAACAAATCATTTGACCAGTCTTCTATCTCTAGGCTTTATTATCTTTTAGACAATAATGAAATTTCACAAAGTAAAAAAGCTGCTGTGTATGCACGGTTAGATTTGATACTTACTTCTTCATTGGTGCGTTTAGTGCGTTTCATCGTAGAAGGGGATGTTGACTGGGCATTGGTACAGAAAAAAATGCATGCACTTAAAGAGAGTGATGACATACAGTCAAAATGGGAAATGTCACCCAAATCTTTTCCTAATCAAAATGTACTCACTACTGCCATAGTACAAGGGAATATTTATGAATACTTGACTTCTCTTTTACCTTTAGAGAAACGGTATAGAAAACTTGTTTCACTTTTAAAAGATTATCGGGTAATGAATAAGTTTCCTAAAATTCCTTATAGTAATAAAGTCTTAAAACTTGGAGACAAAGCTGACCGTATAGAAGAGGTTAAAAAACGTTTACAAATCTCTGGCGATTACCCTAAAAATGCGAAGATAAACAGTACATTTGATGCTTTATTACAAAATGCAGTCCTTACCTATCAAAAGCGTTATCTACTTAAAGTTACTGGGGAGATTGATAAAACAGTCACCTATTATCTTAATCAGCCTGTGTCCCATAATATACAAGCCATCATTACCAACCTTGATAAGACAAAACTTTACCCTAAATCTTTTGAGTCAGAGTATATAGAGGTAAATATCCCTGATTTTAATCTTCGTTATTATGCCAATGATACGATGATTCATAAGATGGGCATAGTCGTAGGACGTATCGATAGACCCACACCTATTTTTTCTGATAAAATCAAATATATGGTACTTAACCCTACATGGACCATACCAGATAATCTCATAAAGCGTGACCTCATTCATGTACTACGTGATAATCCTATGTATTTAGAGGAAAATAACATTCATGTCTTTCGTGGGAAAAAAGAGATACACATTACCCAAGAGATGCTAGACCCCTATGAAAAAAGTAAAAAACGTGTACCTTACCGTTTTGTACAGTTACCTGGAGACAACAATGCACTTGGGCGTGTAAAATTTATGTTCCCAAACAAATA
>JAMONG010000125.1 GCA_027066595.1 Sulfurovum sp. | reverse complement strand
ACATCAATGGTAATGTTGCACAGGTAAAGCTCAAATACGAACATGGTAAACACACCCAAAGTGTCATAGGGGCTAGTGAAGTTTCACAGTCATATGATATTATCTATAAGAATGATTTTTAAGAGAGTCTAGCTTTAAAATCTTCATACCCAAAATCACGTACAACCTCTACTGTGCCATCGGTTTTTTCTATGGCAATACTTGGTAGTTTGATACCGTTAAAAGTAGTGGCTTTGACCATCGTGTAGTGCATTTGGTCAAGAAATATAATTTTGTCTCCTATATTAAGCGGTGCATCAAAACTATAGTCACCCATGATGTCACCAGCCAAGCAGGTGTTACCAGCTAGACGATAGGTATAGGCTTTTTCGTTTGCTTTGCCTGCACCTAATACCTCTGCACGGTAAGGCATGATGATAGTATCTGGCATATGGGCTTCAGCAGAGCTGTCTAAGATGGCGATGTGCATACCATTGTCCACGATGTCTAGTACAGTAGTAACCAGTGTGCCTGTTTCCCATCCTATGGCTTCTCCTGGTTCAAGATAGACTTCTACATTATACTTCTCTTTAAATGCTTTAATGCGTGTTATAAGCTTTTTAACATCATAGCCTTTTCGTGTAATATGGTGTCCTCCTCCAAAGTTTATCCACTTCATTTGGGCTATGTATTTTCCAAATTTCTCTTCAAAATGAGTGAGGACATTTTCTAAGGCATCCACACTCTGTTCACAAAGGGCATGAAAATGGAGACCATCACACGCTGTTATGACCTCTTCATCTATGTTTACCAGTGTAGTACCTAGCCTAGAGTAGAGTCCACAAGGGTTATATATCTCTTGTGGAGACTCGGAGTATTCAGGGTTTATACGTAGTCCTAATGAGAGTTTAGGGTTGATACTTTTTGCTTTTATAGCAAAGGTTTTAAACTGTAAAGGGGAGTTAAATACCAAATGGTGTGAGAGAGTAGCAATCTCATTAATCTCCTCTTCTTTGAAAGCAGGGGCATAGGTGTGTACTTCTTTTTTAAACGTTTCATCTGCAAGCTTGGCTTCATGTAGTCCAGAGGCACAACATCCATCAAGGTAAGGCTGTAGTAATGGAAAACTTTTCCAAAGGGCATAGCCTTTTAAAGCAAGGAGTATTTTAGCCCCAGATGCTTCTCTTATGTTATCGATAATCAATAAATTATGTAGTAGTTTTTTTTCATTGAGTAGCCAACATGGTGAGGGGAGATTATTTATCATTATAGTTTTCATACAAAATTATATCGATAACAGCTAAAGAAGTCTTAACTAATTAGTATGATTTAAGGGGGTTTAGGGTAAAATCCCGTCCAAATATACCTGACTTTTACGCAGGTAAAAACATATTAAGGATGATTCGGAATGAAAAGAACATACCAACCTCATAGTACACCAAGAAAAAGAACACACGGATTTAGAACAAGAATGAAAACTAAAAATGGTAGAAAAGTAATCTCTGCTAGACGTGCAAAAGGTAGAAAAAGACTAGCAGTATAGGTCTTTTTGATTTAATGTGGAGTTAGAATTATTAGCAAAATAAAACATTTTACTAGGATTCAGACAACAAAAGAGTTTAATGTGGTATATCAAAAATCCACTAAAACTTGGCATACACCTTACTTTGTACTTTTTTTCAAAAACAGTGACGAATATAAAGTAGGGTTTGTAGCCTCTAAGAAAATTGGAAATGCAGTTCATCGAAATAGGGCTAAACGCTTACTTCGGGCACATTTTATAGAAAATATTGATCTTCTGTCTCAGGGTTCTTATGTTTTGGTTGCAAAACCAGATCTTTTAAGCCAAAGCTATTTAGAGACAAAAAAAACCTATCTTCATGCACTTAAAAAGTGCTCTGCATTAACATAAAATACACTATACTATCAGACTACTAAACTTAATAAGGTTAATACTTTGGAACAACAAGATTTAAACAAAAGACTTCTTATCGCACTTATACTTTCATTTTTCGTATTTGTAGGATATAGTTATTTTTTCCCAGTACAAGAGCAAACAACTACACAAACAGCTAAAACACAAACCAATAATACACGTCAGACACCTACTGTTACTACTGCTGAGGCAACAACACCAAACAGTACACTTTCAAAGGCTGTAACGGGTGCTGCACCTATACAAACAGGTGCACCAGTCATTGCTACCATAAAGTCAGATAATTTTATCATGACGATTGATGAGTTTGGACGTATCTCTCAAGTGGAACTTTTAGAGAAAAAGTACCAAAATGAAGAGGGCGAAAACACAAAAATGTTAGGTGATAACGTTGTGAAACCACTTGAAGTGAGATTTTCAGATGTAAAACTCAATGATGAAGCATTTAAAACACCTTATGTTAATAGTGGGGCAAAAGAGATTCAAATTAGTGACTCTGAACAAGTATTGACACTTACACAGACACTCTCATCGGTAACACTTACAAAGACTATCACAGTGAAGCCAACAGGTGAGTATAAAGTTGCTATTGAGACATCTAGCTCGACACCATACTTTATCACTCCAGGGCACCGTCCGATGGCCGATACTTCTATCTATATGCTTGTGCGTGGTGCATTAGTTAAGGGTGCAGATAATATCATTACTACCATTGAAGATGGAGATGCTGAAGGGTATGAGAAGTTTGAAAATGCAAAAATTGCTTCTGCATTTGATCGATATGTTGCTTCAATGTTTTTTGATTTTGATAAAGGTTTAAATGTTTCTATTTTAAAAGAAGCAAATGGAGATCCACTTATTTTTGTAGAAGGTATAGATAAGCTTGAATTACATGCCTATATTGGTCCTAAGAATGAAAAAACACTTGCAGCAATTCATCCTGAACTTACGGATGCTATTGAATTTGGATGGTTTTCATTTCTTGCAAAACCATTCTTTAAAGTCCTCCTTTGGATTAATAATTACGTAGGAAACTGGGGTTGGGCGATTATCCTCTTTACACTTTTAGTAAAACTAGTACTTTTCCCACTTTCATATAAAGGTATGATGTCTATGCAAAAGCTCAAAGACTTAGCACCTAAAATGAAAGAGATAAAAGAGAAATATAAAGGTGACCCTGCAAAAATGAATGCACAAATGATGGAGATGTATAAGAAACATGGTGCAAACCCAATGGGTGGATGTTTGCCATTACTTCTTCAAATTCCTGTGTTTTTTGCACTTTACCGTGTGTTGTTAAATGCGGTGGAGCTTGAAGGTGCACCTTGGATACTCTGGATAGAAAACCTTGCACAGATGGATCCGTATTTTGTACTTCCTCTTTTGATGGGTGCTTCTATGTGGTTCCAACAACGTATTACGCCATCAAACTTTTCAGATCCTCTACAAGAAAAAATCTTTAAATGGTTCCCTGTGATTATGACAGTATTCTTTATTTACTTCCCATCTGGGCTTGTATTGTATTGGTTAGTGAATAACCTCTTTACTATCGGGCAACAGTACTTTATCAACCATATGTATGCGAAACAAAAAGAAGCTGCTGTTTTAGCACATAAGAAAACAAAGGACTAAGTAATGAAAAAGGTTGAAGCACCGACACTTGAAGCAGCGTATGCTGAAGCTTCAAAAGTGTTAGAATGTTCTATTTCTGAACTTCAATGTGAAGTTGTGCAACACCCATCTAAGGGTATTTTAGGGTTTTTGAAAAAAAATGCCATTATTGTTGCTACGTGTAAAAAGCAAAATACCAATAAGCCCTCTATGTCTAAAAAAGCTAAAACTGATATAAAAGCCAAAACAGAAAAAGTAGCCTCTCTACCAACAGAAGAAGAGAGTGTTGCTACAGAGATATTGGCGACAGTCAAAGAAGAAACAGTTAAAGTAGTTGAAAAAGATGTCGTATTAGATAGTTTTTTTGAAGCTGATGCAAAGCATGAAGAAACATATGCTGAAGAAGATGTAGTCTATGATGAATTGGCACTCTTAATTGAAAATGAACTTAAAAACCTTTTAGAAAAATCATGTTTTGACATTGATGTCGTTGAAGTAGATGTGGTTGATAATACGGCACTTATTTTTATAGATGGTGAAGATGCAGCACTGCTCATAGGTAAAGAAGGGTATCGTTACAATGCACTTTCATACATGATATTTAACTGGTTACATACAAAGTATGAACTTTTTATTAAGCTTGAAATTGCAGAATTTTTAACCACACAACAAGAGATGATACGTAACTACATTAAACCAGTCATTGAAAAAGTTGAAAAAGAGGGAAAAGGAAAAACACGTTTCCTTGATGGTATTTTGGTACAGATCGCACTTGAACAACTTAGAGAAAGATTTCCCGATAAATATGTTGCTGTAAAAACAGGACGTGAGGGTAAAAAGTTCGTTGTGATTAATGAATTTAACAACCCAGTTAAAAGTAACCACTAAGAGTGATGCATAACTCCATTGCAGCCATAGCCACAGCACATGGTGTTTCTTCTATCTCTATCATACGAGTGAGTGGTGAAGCTGCACTTTTTGTAGCACATAAGATTTCTCACTTAGAAAACATCATCCCTAGACATGCCCATCTTACATCACTTTATAATGCTCAAGATGACCTTATTGACCATGCGATTATGATTTACTTTGCAGCACCTCACTCTTTTACAGGAGAAGAGATAGTAGAGTTTCAGTGTCATGGTGGGATGATAGTGGCACAGGAGATACTAGACACTATACTTTCTCATGGTGTGCGTTTAGCACAACCTGGAGAGTTTTCAAAACGTGCTTTTCTTAATGGAAAAATAGACCTCACTGAAGCAGAAGCTATCTCTAAACTGATTGAAGCCAAATCAGTGGATGCTGCTAAAATACTTGCAAAACAGATGAAGGGTGAGCTTAAAACTTTTGTGGATGAAAGTAGAGAGGCACTATTACGTTCTCTTGCATACTCTGAAGTGATGATAGACTATGCGGAGGAAGATATACCAGATGATATTATGGAGAGTATCGTCACTCAACTAGACAGTCTCTCTTCAAAGATAGAACAAATTGTTGAAGCAAGCCATAGAAGACGAGGGCTTATAGAGGGCTTTAAAGTCGCTATTATAGGGAAGCCAAATGTAGGTAAGAGTTCTTTACTCAACGCACTACTCTCGTATGATAGAGCGATAGTATCAGATATTGCAGGAACAACAAGAGACACGATAGAAGAACAAGTACGTATAGGCTCACATATTATCAGATTAGTCGATACAGCAGGTATTAGAGAGTCTGAAGATACCATAGAAAAGATAGGGATAGAGCGTTCCCTCTCTTCTGTAGAAGATGCAGATGTGATTGTGGCACTTTTTGATTATTCTCGTCCTTTTGATGTTGAAGATGAGAGAATATTTTCTATTTTAGAAACATTAGAAGATAAACATATCATCGTGGCACTCAACAAGTCTGATTTGGAACATGTCCTGGTAATAGATAGGTTACACAAGTATGATATGATAGAAGTAAGTGCTAAAAAAGCATTTGTAAAATTGACAGAAACACTAGAAACACTTTTTGATAGTATCGGTGAGGGTGAAGAACTTATGCTTATTTCTGCACGTCAGATAGAGGCAGTAACACAAGCAAAAAATGCCATATATGAAGCTAAAATGCCGTTGCTAGAGGGTGAACTTGAGTTCTTCTCGTACCACTTACAAGAGGCAGTTAAGTCTATATCTTCTATCTCTAAGCCTTACGATAATGAAGAGATACTCGATAAAATGTTTGGTGAATTTTGTTTAGGTAAATAGGATGGAAATGATTGATAAGATTAAAGATATAGAAAATATTGAACTTTATTTGATACCTCTTCTTATACTCTTTACCTTGTGGTTTATTCGTAATACGATAAAGTATTATAAGGGTGAAAAGAGGAAAGTGAAACATTTGCATCGTTTTGCTAAGGAGGGTGAGTCTATTTCCCAGTATGAATTGGCAAAACGATATGCTAAGGGTCAAGCTGTAAAAAAGAACTGTCAAAATGCTGCATTTTGGTATCAAAAATCTGCATTTTCTGGTAATGATGATGCGAAGACATTTTTAAAAAAAATGATGAAAAAAAGACGCTGCTAAAAAGTATCGTAAAAGTTATTTGTGTATAATAAACATTAACAATATTAAGGGAAAATATATGTACAAACTATTAATGACTGCTACGATTACTCTCATGGTAATCTCTTTTTTTACAGGATGTGTTAAGAGAGATATACCATTAAAACCAATTCAACAAAATGTTAATCCATATAATGTAAATGATGTGGATATGTCAGACCTTGATGAAAATCTTACAGAATCTGAGATTATGATGACCGAAGATGGTGATGAAAAAATGGAACGTATTGTTTTTCCTACATCTGAATACAATTCTCTTCCAAGATCAGGAAGAGGAACAGTGAAGGGACAGATATATCTTACAGATGCCTATGGCACTAAAGTGCTCGGTTCAGGTACTAGACTTTATCTTAATCCGATTACTTCATACTCTAAACAATGGTATATTGAAAGTTATTTAGGTGGAAACCGCATGCAAAAAGCAGATGCTAGGCTCTTTAACTATTTAAAGTTTACAGCGGCTGATAGTAAGGGTAACTTTGCATTTTATGGCGTACCAAATGGTGCTTACTATCTTATAGGTACAGTAAAATGTGGAGAAGAATGTGGGTATGCCAGTTTAAAAAGTATACGCATTGCTACAAGAGTTTCTGTACAAGGAAATCAAATTATTCAAAAAGATTTAACAAGAGTAGCAGAGTAAAAATTTTTACTCTTTTGGATACGCTTCTGAAAGGGATTTATAAAGCCCTTCTGGAGTGATGTTATCATCTTCTAAAATGCTTTGCATTGTGACGTTATCTTCTTCCCCATTCCATATTTTAATGTATATACCCTCTTTATAGCCATGGTCTTGTCTAAATTTATTTAAGATATTTTTACCCACATAAAGTTTATAAAGTGCATCAAGGTTAAGCCCAGACTGTATAGCTACATCGATAAATGCCTCCATAAGCTTTTGTGTAGAAGCATCACAAAAAAGTGTTTTCATAAGGTTTTCAACCACAGCTATTTGCTCATAGTAGTCTTTAAAATTTTCTTGGATTGCTTCTGTAAAAGTGGAAAAGTTTGAAAGATCATTGATATTTCTTGCGAGGGTATCAATGCTTCCAAGATTTCCTTGTTTATAGTCTTCAAGTGCTTGTGACATAATGAAGTGCCAAATATCAACAGCCTCTATCTGTATATTTGCATAGTCAGGTTTTGCATCGATGTTCTTCCAGTGTTTCCAAGGGTAAGACTCTATAAGCTCTGCACATTCAAGGTAAGTACAGCGTTTCCAGTCAATGGGTTTACCATTTTTTGTCATGCCTTTTTCCCAACCTAGCCCATTTGTACTGTCATTAAGCTCTTGTTGTAACTCTAGCATCTTTAAAATCTTATCCATTTTGACCCTTTATGTAATTAGTATTATATTTTACCTTTTCAAGCTTTAACATATTTTATTAAGTAACTAAGTAAAATGTATTTGACAGAAGAGTATTCCTATGACATTTCAGTAACAATTTAATGGTATAATTTAAGATAATAATTATATAAAATGGAGAGTTTTGTGCTAGAGGAATTAAAAGGGTTAATGAATAATAGTGCTAACTTAGAAGATATTAATGCACTGAATGAAAGATTAAAACATTTACTTGAAAACTTTGTTCAGTCAGACTTAGTCTCATTATTTGTCTATGATAAAGATGAAAAAGTACTAAAACATAAAATGTTTTATGATAGAACGATAGGTGTTTTAACAAATATAGAACATGATAATAATCCACTATCAATGATAGAACCTAAAGGGTGTATTGGTAAAGTTTTTTTAACTAAGTCTCCAGCTATCTATAATTATATCACTAGTGATAAAGATTATAGAAAAGAGTATGATAATGCATTAGAACATAAATTAAAAGCACAAATGATTATGCCTGTTATTGAGAACGATATGCTTTTAGGTATTGTTCGTGTATCAACGGTTATACAAGGAACTTTAAAAAAATATACACAAAAAGAGTTGGCATTAATCAAATCTGCTGAACCTTACTTTATCAATATAATTAAAAAATTAACATTAAATATAGATATGGGTAAGTTTGAAACTATAGATCATAAATTAGCAGCAGAAATAGAATTGGAAGCAAAACAACAACCTACAGTTGATGACGATAGTATGCTTCTTTTCCTTTCAAATACAGTCCATGACATTAGGACACCTGCAAATACGCTTTATGGGTTTCTTGAATTAGTAGAAGAGCAAATTGAAGATAAAAGATTAAAAGGTTTTATTACCAATGCCAAAGAGAGTGCACTGTTTATTAATACACTTACAGATTCTATTTTAGAGACAACAAAAAATAGATATGAATCAAATACATCAAAAAAGACTATTGTAAATACGATACATTTCTTATCTGAGGTTGTAAATGTTTTTGCTGCAAAAATGTCTGAAAAAAAGATAAATTATTTTATTTTTCTATGTCCAAAGTTGCCTAAAGAGATTAAAATTGATACACTAAAATTAAAACGTATATTGATGAACTTGATAGGTAATGCTTATAAGTTTACTCCAAATAATCACCAGATTGATGTTTTTATTAATTATGATACCTCAAGTGAAAAAATGAGGGTATCTATTAAAGATACAGGTATTGGGATAGAAGAAGAAAATCAAAAAAAACTTTTTAAGGCATTTTCACAAGCCCGAGACGATACAAGCATGAAGTATGGTGGAACAGGGCTTGGACTTGCCATCTCAGCTGGATATGTAGCCGATTTAGGAGGAGAATTAAAACTAAAAAGCCGTCTAAATGAGGGGAGTGAATTCTATTTTGATATTTCTTTGGAGGTAGTTGATGCCTCTTTAAGTTATGAGCCATTTTATAATTTAGATAAAAAAATCGTTATTTTAAGTGATAGTTTTAATGCTAAAAATAGTGAATATATTCGAAACTATATTATAGAACTAGGTATGCCTGAAGAGAAAATACAAATTTCAGGTGATATTGTTTATGGTATGACACACCTTATATGTTTTGAACATAAAATAACAGACACATTACTGACCTATGTAGAAAAAAATAATATTAAATTACTTTTGATAGAAGAGAAACTCTTTTCATTATTAAATAATAAAAAAACAAATAAATTTACTATTGTGTCTGAAAATACCTATTATGGTGATGCCATTCATAGTACTATTTTTTCTGGGAAAAAGATAAAAATATTGATTGTTGATGATAATAAAATTAATATCAGTCTCTTAGAGTCTATGTTAGAAACAGAATATGTTGAAGTAGATACTTGTATAGATGGAGAAACAGCATTAGAAACTTTAAAAGATGCAAGTAAAAAAGGGAATAAATATGACATCGTGTATTTGGATAAATATATGCCAGGTATATCAGGTACAGAACTTTTAGTTACTTTTAGGGATTATGAAAAAACACATAAATTAGAGCCTATTTTTGCTGTTTCTATTACAGGTGATCCAAATATCAGTGAAGAAGAACAAAATTTATTTAATGCTTTTGTAAATAAACCTTTTAGTAAAAAAGAGGTTAGAGCAGTTGTAGAGTTATTAAAAAATAAATAGTAATGAAGGATGAAGAGAGTATCTATCTTTATTAGAGTGGTTTTTTAGGCCTCCAATTATAGATGTAGATTGTTATTTTCAAGCCTTATTTAGCACTTTTTGAGTAAAATAAACCTCTTATTTTACGCCCAAAAGGACAGCACATATGTCACAACCAGTTGAAGACCTAGACGAAGTTTTAAAAAATCATAAATTATCAAAAGAAGAGTATCAAGATATCTTACGTATCTTAGAGGGGCGTCACCCTAACATTGTAGAGATAGGTATCTTTTCTGCGATGTGGTCTGAACACTGCTCTTACAAGTCAAGTACCAAGTACCTTAGAGGTTTTCCTACCACTGCTCCATGGGTCATACAAGGACCAGGAGAAAATGCAGGAGTCATAGACATCGGTGATGGTATGGCAGCTGTGTTTAAGATGGAGTCACATAACCACCCATCATTCATAGAGCCTTTTCAAGGGGCTGCTACGGGTGTAGGTGGTATCTTACGTGATATCTTTACGATGGGAGCAAGACCTGTTGCAAACCTCAATGCTTTACGTTTTGGTACAGTAAAAGGTGACTCTGAAGTCGCCAAATACCAAAGACACCTTGTACGTGGTGTGGTAGATGGTATCGGATCTTACGGTAACTGTATGGGAGTACCTACCATCGGTGGTGAAGTAAGTTTCGATGAGTCTTACAATGGAAACATCTTAGTGAATGCTTTTTCACTAGGACTAGTTAAATCAGATGAAATCTTTTTAGGGGTGGCTTCAGGTCTTGGTAACCCTGTGATGTACGTAGGGAGTAAAACAGGTCGTGATGGTCTAGGTGGGGCTGTGATGTCTTCTGATTCATTTACAGAAGAGTCAAAATCTTTACGTCCTACAGTACAAGTGGGTGATCCATTTACAGAGAAACTTCTTCTTGAAGCATGTTTAGAACTGTTCAAAACAGACCTCATTGTAGGTATACAAGATATGGGAGCTGCAGGACTGACTTCTTCTGCATTTGAGATGGCAGGTAAAACGGGTGCAGGACTCATCATGCACCTTGACAAAGTACCTGCACGTGAAGAGGGGATGACACCGTATGACTTTATGCTTTCTGAGTCACAAGAGCGTATGCTCATTTGTGCAAAACAAGGAAGCGAACAAGCCATCATAGACATTTTTGAAAAGTGGGGGTTAGATGTTGCTGTTATCGGTGAAGTAACAGACACTGCTCGTATGGAGCTTATGTGGCACGGTGAAAAGTGTGCAGATATGCCCATAGCACCAGTGAGTGAAGAAGCACCTGTTTTAGATAGACCAATCTCTCGTCCAAAATACTTAGACGTTGTAAATGCTAAAAATGTAGATAGTTTTAAAGCTGTGGGTGACCAAGAAGCTTATGAAGCCTTGCTTTCTAACATAGAAGTATCGGACAAAGCATGGGTATATAATCAGTACGATTCAATGGTCCAAACCAATACAACTAAACATCCAGGAAGCCTTGATGCTTCGTGTATTCGTATTAAAGAAAATGGTAAAGCACTCTCGATGTCTTCAGACTGTAACCCTCGTTTGTGTTATATAGACCCACGTAAGGGAGCAGCCCTTGCGGTAGTGGAGTCTGGGCGTAATGTTGCGATGTCTGGGGCTAGACCACTTTCTATTACAGATTGTTTAAACTTTGGTAACCCAGAAAACCCAGAGGTTATGTGGCAGTTTGCAGAGTCTTGTGAGGGTATAAAAGAAGCATGTTTAGCACTTAACACACCTGTGGTATCTGGAAATGTATCTCTTTACAATGAAACCAATGGCATCTCTGTATTCCCAACCCCTGCCATAGCGATGGTAGGACTCAATGATGATGAAAACAAAGTACTTCCATCAACTTTTCAAGAAGAAGGAAATCAGATACTTCTTATAGGAGAGACCAAAGGTGAATTTGGTGGATCACTTTACATTAAAGCATTACATGGTGAGACGGCAGGAACATTGCCAATCTTTGACTACAAACAAGAGCTTGCACTTTGGGAGCTTGTAATAGAAGCAAACAAAAAAGGACTACTCAAGTCTGCAAAAGATGTGAATGTGGGTGGTTTAGCCATTGCACTTTCTAAAATGGCAGCAGTTTCTGGTATGGGTATTGAAGCATCTGTAACGCTAGAAGCGAGTAGAGATATTTTTGATGAATCACAAAGTAGAGCACTTCTTGAAGTAA
>JAMONG010000124.1 GCA_027066595.1 Sulfurovum sp. | reverse complement strand
TCTTTGTTGGTCTGTTCTATTTTTGTATGTACTTTTGTTCGTATCTCACGTTGTACTTTTGCAGACTCTATCTCTGCTGTCACGATATCCACAAGAGCAAGAAGACGTTTTTCTATATTGGTTTGAACATAAAGGGTGTATGCTACCTCTTTGTCAAGCTTTAACATAGACGATACCAAATCAGCAATACGATTGGGTTCATCATTCTCTTCTATCGTACGAACAAGATCTGCTGGTATAGAAGTATTTTGTGAAGAGAGCTTTTTTATCTTATCTCTAAGTATATCCATCAATGCATCTGCTTTAAGTTTATTATAGTTATCAAGTTTTACTATATCTACTGTTGCACGATTATATTCACCCTCTTCTGGTTTGACTATCTTACCCCGTGTAAGACCTTGAAAAAGTATCTTAACTCGCCCATCAGGTATCTGTACTTTACGCATGACCGAACCTACAACTCCTACTTCATACATAGCATCAAACTCTCTGCTACCCTCTTTACCAGGCTTTGAAGAAGTCACAAAAAGTAAAGAGTTATTCTCCATCGCTTCACTGGCAGCATCAATGTCTTTTTGATGTGTCAAAAAAATAGGGCTTATCATAAATGGGTAGAGAAAAAGTTCATCCTCTACGACTATAGGGAGAATGGTAGGAAGTGCTTCATAGTCACTAAGTTGCATACATGTTCCTTTATTTTAAAATATATTTGAATGATTTGTAACCCAATTAAGTATTATTAGGTTTTATTTTAATTCAGTTCCACCTCAAGAAAGGAGGAACAAGAGAATTTTTCTTTAGGCAAAAGAAATATTAGTCAAAAATTTTACCAATAATCCCTTTTTTTGGTGGTGTAATATCTGTCATCTCCACCACAGAACCTATGTTTTTATCTCTATAGATTTTTGCTGCCTTTTCATGCCCTGTTCTGTCATACAGTGAGGCGATGTTTTCATTAAGTAAGTACTGACTCATATGCAAACGTATAAGCATAGTATTGACCAATGGGGCATAAGAAGATCCAGGATAACGGTCAATGTATGTTTTTGATTTTTCAATACTATCCATAATCAACTTTTGATCTTTATACACATTTTTAATGCCCAAAAATGATGCTTTAAGTTTCATAAAATCTGTATATTCTCTACTGTCTGCTTCACCATAACGTTTATTATATTCATCTAAATAATAATTGGCAAGGAGGTACTCCTCTTCATTCATATGCGCATGAGCAAGCATCATTAACGACGTTGGCATAAGAGGAGAACGCATATGTTCACTCTTTAAAGAGATATAATACGAATCAGCTTTATCCAAATTTCCTCTAGTGATACTCGAAGCAATTTTTTTATACCAATACAATGCAGGTTTGTTAAACTCTGCTACATCTTCATCTTTTCCACCACAGCCTAAAAACACTACTGTCATCATGAGACTCATACTCACTAAAACTATTTTCTTAAAATCCATATTTATCCTCAAATATTTATATATCTTTTATCATAGCTCAAAATATGTAAAAGCTCTATTAGTTGTCTTAAAGTTTATCATTTATAAAATTGAAATTCTATATGAATACTTCCATCTAAGACTTGTATAGCTTAAGCTTATTTTTATTCAAAAAAGATTATCATGGAAACAAAAAGGATACCCTATGAAAAGTTTAAATATTTTTATCATAACACTGTTCCTACTCATAAACATCCAAAGTCTCTCTGCTAGTGAAGTGGAAGTACACGTATCAACTATAACTATCTCCCCTATGAGTGTAAGTGTTGAAGAAGGAGATTCAGGCACAAAAAATGTCAATATCACCATAAGTCTAGACCATTGTCCTACCTACTCAAATATCAAATTAAAATATTTTACAAGTAACGGTAGTGCCAATGGTAGTGACTATGTAGGGCAAAGTGGCAACATTACTTTTGTAAAAGATGGAGCCTCTTGTAGTCAAACTATTACACTCCGAATCAAAGGAGATATAAATGCAGAATCAACAGAAAAATTTTATCTCAATTTTTCCAATAATGGTACGCACTCCGTCCAAGGCATCAATTGGCCAGGGGGTGCTTCAAGTGCAAGAAGTACTATCACTATTACAGACAACGATACCTACCACCTCTCAAATGTCATTTTTGACCCCACTTCTATTACTATAACAGAAGGAGACAGTGGCACAAAAACCGTTTCTGTTACCTTTAGCTTAGATATTTGTCCTACCTATGCAGATGTTACACTAAGATATTTTACCTATAACAGTAGTGCAGTACAACCAAGTGACTATGTACGTATACCATATAATAGTACAAACAGTGTTACTTTTGTAAAAGATGCATCAAGCTGTTCTCATACAGTCAATATACAAGTTAAGGGAGACACAAACTATGAAAATGATGAAAGGTTTTACTTCTATGTACGTAGGGTTAGTTCCACAACAAATCAGAACGTAAGATTCCCAAATAACAGTAGCTATCAAGACAGAGTACCCATCTACATAGAAAATGACGACCAACAAGCTGACCTAAGGATG
>JAMONG010000123.1 GCA_027066595.1 Sulfurovum sp. | reverse complement strand
AAAAAACATCCATGCAAAAGAAGTGCATATGATTGTCTCCGATGATGACCCGTGGGTAGCACTTGATGAAGCACAAAGCATAGCCAAGCAATATAATGCATCTTTTACTGTGTTAGAAAATGCGGGGCATATCAATGCAGATTCTGGGTATGGCAAGTGGGAATATATCGAAAAACTAGTAATGGATAAAAAATGATTTTAAGTATAGAGAGTTCATGTGATGATAGCTCCATAGCTATCACTGATATCAAGACAAAAAAGCTTGTTTACCATAAAAAAATCTCACAAGAAAAAGAACACTCATGTTATGGTGGTGTAGTACCTGAACTTGCTTCTCGTCTTCACGCCGTGGCTCTTCCCGAGATACTGGGAGAGACAAAACCCTATTTTGATAAACTTAAAGCCATAGCAGTCACCAATCAACCTGGACTTGGGGTAACGCTCTTAGAAGGTATCGCTATGGCAAAAACTTTAGCCGTACTCAACAACATCCCACTTATCCCTGTTCACCATTTAAAAGGTCATATTTACTCATTATTCATCGAAAAAGAGTCTACGCTACCCTTACTAGTACTTCTTATCTCTGGAGGGCATACACAGGTGATACGCGTAGAGAGTTTTGAACATATGGAGATACTTGCCACAAGTATGGATGACTCCGTAGGAGAAAGCTTTGATAAGTGTGCCAAGATGATGGGGCTTGGCTACCCTGGTGGTCCACTTATAGAAGCACTTGCACAGGAAGGAGATGAAGATAGATTTGACTTACCTGTACCTTTACGGAACTCTCCACTCATCGCTTTTTCTCTCTCTGGACTCAAAAATGCTGTACGTCTTAAAGTAGAAGCCTGTGGAGGTAAGGAAAATATGTCTCACCAAGACAAAGCAGATTTAAGTGCTTCTTTTCAAAAAGCAGTTAAACTTCACCTGCTACAAAAAAGTAAAAAGATATTCGCCAAAGAGCACATCAAAGACTTTGCTATAGTAGGAGGGGCATCAGCCAATAAATATATACGAAATGCCTATGAAAAACTCTGCAAGGAGTTTGGAAAAACCATGCACGTAGCCCCTCTAAAATACTGTTCTGACAATGCTGCGATGATAGGACGGTATGCCCTTGAAGCGTATGACAAAAAACTATTTATAGACCCTGACACAATTGATATTAAAAGTACCAAAAAACAGCAATCAGGTATGTTACTATAATACTCATATCTATAGCAATCATTACGCATTGCTCATTAGGTATAGTTCATTAAGATATTCGCCTCTTTCCTAAGCCAAATTTAGATAAAATAATTACTATTATAAACCCACCCAAGGAAGTATAAAATGGCAGAATATGGTGCTAGTAATATTAAAGTCCTCAAAGGACTAGAAGCAGTAAGAAAAAGACCAGGAATGTACATTGGTGACACCTCTACAAAAGGTCTTCACCACCTTGTCTACGAAGTTGTAGATAACTCTATCGATGAAGCAATGGCAGGGTACTGTGATACCATCAAAGTAACACTTACTAAAGAGGGTTCAGCGATTATCGAAGATAATGGTCGTGGTATTCCTGTTACCGAGCATCCTACTGAAAAAATTTCTGCAGCAACTGTCGTTTTAACGGTTCTGCATGCAGGTGGTAAGTTTGATAAAGATACCTACAAAGTATCTGGTGGACTTCATGGGGTTGGGGTCTCTGTTGTAAATGCACTTTCAAAAGACCTTCACCTTACGGTTTTTAAAGACAAAGAAGTACATACACAAAGCTTTAAAGAGGGTATTCCTACTGATGTACTTGTAACTGGTGACAGAACAAACAAACATGGTACTAAAGTAGAATTTTTCCCTGATGATTCTATCTTCACTGAATCTGTTAAATTCCAAAAAGAAATTTTGATGAAACGTTTCAAGGAACTTTGTTACTTGAACCCAAAAATTACTATTGACTTTAGAGATGAGCGTGATGGTACAAAAGAACTATTTCATTTTGCTGGTGGTATCAAACAATTTGTAGAAGATATGAACACAAAAGAGCCTCTTTCAAATGCACAGTTTTTCCAAGGAAAAGCAGATGATATTGAGATAGACATAGCCATTATGTATTGCGATGCTGACTCTGAAAAATCACTCTCTTTTGTAAACAACATTAAGACAGCTGATGGTGGTACACATGAGGCAGGGTTTAGGGCAGGGCTTACACGTTCTATGGCATCTTATATCTCTAAAAATGCTAATGCCAAAGAGAAAAACACTAAAATTACTGGTGATGACTGTAAAGAAGGGCTTATAGCCATAGTCTCTGTACGTGTACCTGAACCACAGTTTGAAGGACAAACAAAAGGAAAGCTAGGTTCTAGCTATGTTAGACCACTTGTTCAAAAGTTTTTCTCTGAAAACTTCAACAAATACCTTGAAGAAAATCCTCTAGAAGCTAAAGCCATTATGGCACAAGTACTTTTAGCTGCTCGTGGTAGAGATGCTGCGAAACGTGCCAAGGACCTTGTAAAACGTAAAGACTCTATGAGTATTGGTACATTGCCAGGTAAACTTGCTGACTGTCAAAGTAAAGACCCTGCACTTTCAGAAATATATCTGGTGGAAGGGGACTCTGCTGGCGGTTCTGCTAAACAAGGACGTGACAGAGTGTTTCAAGCGATTTTACCTCTTAAAGGTAAGATTTTAAATGTTGAAAAAGCACGTTTAGAGAAAATTTTAAAATCTGACGAAATCAAAAATATGATTACTGCACTTGGCTGTGGGATAGGTGAAGAGTTTAATGAAGATAAACTCCGTTACCACAAAGTCATCATCATGACCGATGCTGATGTTGATGGTAGCCACATTCAAACACTGCTTATGACATTTTTCTATAGATTTTTAAAACCTGTGATTGAAAAAGGATACTTGTATCTTGCTCAACCACCACTTTACCGTTATAAAAAAGGTAAAAATGAGATTTACCTCAAAGATGAAAAATCACTCAATGACTACCTCATTGAAAATGGTATCTCTGCAATAGAAAGTACCACTATGGGACAAGCTGACTTAGTAGATTTATTTAAACTTGTAGCCTACTACCGTATGACACTCAAAGAGATAGAGAAACGTTTTGCACTACCTGAAGTACTTCGTTATATGATTGAAAACCCTGATGTTGTAGGAACGGATAACAAAGCATTGGCTAAAATCATTGAGGAGTACATCGAAAATTTAGGGTACAACATATTAAACAAAACGGTTACAGATGATGTGATACATCTCTTTGTACAAACAAAAGATGGTCTAGAAGAACTTATAGTCGATGATATTCTCTTTACTAACCCTCATTACAATGAAGCGATACATATTAACCAAAAGATACAAGAACACATTACTGATGAATTTAAAGACCAAGACTTGCTTGAACTCTTTGAACTTGTTGAATCTAGTGCTAAAAAAGGTGCTTACATTCAGAGATACAAAGGTCTAGGAGAAATGAACCCAGAACAACTTTGGGAAACCACTATGACCCCAGAAAACAGAAGACTCTTACAAGTTAAAATTGGTGATGATGAAGAGGCAGCTAACACTTTTGTACTCTTTATGGGAGATGAAGTAGAACCAAGAAGAAACTACATTGAGAGCCATGCTAAAGATGTAAAACACTTGGATGTCTAGTGCTAGTCTCTCAAAAAGAAGAACGTGGTAGACGATTTTCGCTTGCTTTAAGGGCAGGGATACCTGTACTTCTTCTTGTTTTTTTAGTCTTTTTTACGACCATTGATAAAACCGAAGAGATTACTTTCAATACCAAAGATGGTATCTTACTCATTGCTATTACCTTTATTGCTATTTATTTTATCTATTTTCTAATGAACCTCTCTGTCCAAGAGACAATTATAGATCAAACCACTCAGGGCTTTAACAAAAAAGCTTTTTTACAAAGACTTCCGTACTATAAACCCAAAATTTTAGCCTGTATTAATATTGAAAACTTACAATCACTTAATGAAAATTATAGTTCCGAGCAAGTTGATATGCTTCTTTATACTATCACGCGAAAACTAAATATTCTGTTTAAACAACATGGACTCAATGATGTACTTATAGGAAGAAGTAGGGGTTCAGAGTTTCTCATTGCTATTAGTGATAAATTTGAAAATATTCATATACTATTGGAAAAAATGGTCGAAGAAAATAAAAGTATCAACGAAATGGATATAGATTATAAGTTTGCTATTATCACCGATACCAATGATGATTTTGATAAAAATATTATGCAACTTAGAGATATTATAGCAAGTCAATCAGTAGGAAAAATAGTTAAAACTGAAGAGAGTATTAGGGATGCAAAAGAACTCTCTACGATTGAAAATTGTGTTATAACAGCCATTCAAAAAAAGAGTCTTCTTCTCTCTTTTCGTCCACTACTCAATACACATACAGATACCATTGATATTTATGAAATTGCTATTAAGTTAAAGTCTGAATTTAACAGTGACATTTTACCTCGTATTTTTTTACCCATTGTAAACCGATTAGGGCTAGGAAGAGAGTATGACTACACGCTCATAACACATGTCATAGATTTACTTCCCCTCGTCGATAAAGAGATATCATTTACTTTTAACCTCTCTCCTTTTTCATTTAGAGACAAGAACTTTCAAAATAAGGTTTTTAACTATATTGAACAATCAGGGATTGATGCTTCGCGTCTCATTATACAACTCTATGAACGTAAAACACACCATGATCTCAGTAGTTACCTTAAGACATTAAAACGCTTTAGGGCACAGGGCTTACGTATCTGTATAGACAACTTTGGTTCCTCTAATGCTTCGATGGAGTATATGAAACATTTTAAGTTTGATATGGTGCAATTTGATAGAGATTATGTTACTCATCTTAATGAAGAGACAAACTATGCGATGCTAAGTTCACTTATCAAGATGTCTAAAGACTTACAGGTTAAAACTGTAGCTAAATGGGTAGACAATGATGAACAAAAAAAGAAACTTCGTGCATTGGGTATACACTACATACAAGGGTTTGGGATTAGTAAACCTATTGATGAAACAGAACTTATAAAAAGATATAACTAAAGGAAACAGATGAAATACGGTGAAAAAGAGATACAAGATTTTAATATAGATGCAGAAGAGAATTTTTGGCCAAATGAGCATACCAAAAACTATACGATTAACATAGAACTTCCAGAGTTTATGTGTCTTTGTCCCCGTTCAGGTTATCCCGATTTTGCTACGCTAAAGCTCTCCTATGAACCTAATGAAGCAGTCATTGAACTTAAAGCTTTGAAACTCTACATTAATTCATTTATGTACAGACATATCTCTCATGAAAATGCAGCCAATGAAATCTATGATGCACTCTACTCTAAACTTAAACCTAAGTCTATGAAACTCACCGCTGACTTTAACCCTAGAGGGAATGTCCATACAATTATAGAGATAGATAGTAGCAAAAATTAAAAAAGTATGTCAATATGACATACTTTTATCTTTTTTCCTAAAAATTTACTATGATGCTGTTATCTTAATAATAAAGGATAATCATATGATAAAATTTTTAGAAGTCATGACAAGAGTTAAGAGCGTGCTTTCTACGCAGATTAACAAAGAAAAAATTTTAGATAAAGATGTCGCATTGGCACTTCAAATAGATCCACAATATTATGCCGTAATGAAAAGACGTAATAAAGTACCTTATGAAGCCATAGCCTATTTTTCAAAGTTACATAAAGTGAATATGAACTGGATACTTCTTGCTCAAAAACCTCAATATTTAACCTAGTTTGTTTGTAATATTTTTTCTATTTGGTCTACAGGTAGAGGCTTATGGTAGTAGTATCCTTGTATAAGCCTACATCCATGTTCGATTAAGAATGCTTTCTGTTCAGCGGTCTCTACTCCCTCCGCAATGATGTCTAAATTTAAACTTTTAGCGAGTGCTATAATAGCTTTAACAATCACTACATCATCTGCATCATTTGGAATACCTTGAATAAATGATTTGTCTATTTTAAGTTTTTTTACAGGTAAACGCTTAAGATAGGTAAGAGAAGAGTACCCCGTACCAAAATCATCAATGGCTAAAGAGATCCCCATTTTATTTATCTGTTCTAGTTTAACAATAGACTCATTGGGTTTATTCATTACTTGTTCTTCTTCTATCTCTAATTCAAGCCATTTTGGATTAAAGTTTAACTCTTTTATACATGTCGATAACTCATCAATAAAATCATCATGATTTAAATATCGTATAGAAAGATTTAAGGCTAATATACCAGTGATTAAACCTTTTTCATGCCAAGTAACAACTTGTTGCATAGCTGTTTTCATGACCCATTTATCTAACTCTACAATAATACCTGTCTCTTTAGCAGACTTTATAAAATCTGCTGGGAACATAAGCCCTTTTGTAGGGTGATTCCATCGTACCAAAGCTTCTAAACCTATGATTTTATCTGTTAACGCATCTACTTGTAGTTGATAATAAACAGAAAATTCATTATGGTTTAATGCTTCACGTAAATTGGTTTTTAAGTGCATCTTTTTAAGTGCAAGTTCACTTAATTCAGAAGCGTAAAATTGTATAGTGTTACGCCCCTCATCTTTTGCTTTATACATCGCTATATCAGCATACTTTATAAGGTTTTCAGGTTCTGTACAATCATCAGGATAAAGAACAATTCCTATACTACTCGTAATATAGAAAGTATGGTTTTCAATATCAATAGAGTGTTTAAAAACATTTTGTAACTTTTCAGCTAAAATACTTGCATCATCTGCATGTCGTATGTTTTCCATAATAACTGTAAATTCATCTCCACCTAAACGTGCTAAGGTATCTCCTTTTCTAATGGCATTTTGTAAACGTTTTGATACTTCTATGAGTACCTTATCCCCTATATCATGCCCTAATGAATCATTGATTTGTTTGAAGTAATCTAAGTCTATAAAGAAGAGTGCCAAGATACTTTTATTACGTTTGGCTATGTTAATCGCATCTGCTAATTTAGCATTAAACAGTGTTCTGTTAGGTAAGCCAGTTAAAGAGTCATGATGTGCTTGATCATATAATATCTCTTTTTGTTCCTCTATCTCTTTCATGTTTTTTTGAATATCTATTTCAAGTTGTTGGGTATACTCATCTTCTCTTTTTTTCATTCTTTTAATTAATGCATAAATAATGACTAGAAACAATACGTACAAAAAGAGGGTGACAAATAAATTTGTTTTAAAATCTTTATATAAAGTAGTAAAGTCTTTTGTTTTCTTAATTTTTATATTTAATAACCCACGTATATCTCCCATTTTATAATCATATGCATTGGCATATCTATCACGTATACTTGGTATGGCATTCTCTCTTTTCCCATGACATTTTAAGCAAGATTCTTTGATGTAAAGGGGTTTAACATAATGATAACTCTCTTCAAATTGTATAAATTTATCTGTGATATTTGTATTATTGTTAAAATAATTAATCATAGTTAATTCAAAATCATTTGCCATATTTTGACTATTGCGAGGTCTATCTGATACAGTACGTATAATAATCTCTTCATTGACATTTAATGCAAAACGTTCACTTATTTCACTAATGGTTTTAACAGGTAAAAGGTTAAGTGTTTGATCATTAATAGCAATCTTGTTATGTATAAAAGCATCTTGGTAAGTTTGGCGAAAAGCAGAGATAAAGGCAGCCAATGATTTACTTTTTTGTAATAAAATAAGTTTTTCAATATGTTTGATGTCATTGTAGTGTTGATATGTTCTATATCCTACAAAAAGAAACAGTAATAATGCAAAGATAATAAAAAACTTTATACCACGTGACATAACTATCCCTTAACAATTATAGAGATTTTGCTCTATAACACTTCTAATTTATAGTATAACATATAAGCATACATTTTTGAAACAATTAAGCAGTATTTTTTTCACTTTTTGGATTATAACTGAATACTATAGCGTGTTATAAGAGGTATAATATATTGGGATTTAAGGCTTTAAAATAAAGTGTAAAACTCTTTACGACTACGGCTGCTTCAAAGTTTTTCTACATAAAATTTAGTCATTGAAAGAAGAAAGTTAAATCTCTTTAGAACAGAGGTACGTCATACTTTCCTTCACCTTCTCCTCAGACCAGTCCCACCACTTCAACTTCAGTAACTCTGCTATCTTCTTACTAGAAAAGCGATACTTAATGAACTCTGCAGGATTACCACCGACTATAGCATAAGGCTCTACATCTTTAGTGACAACAGCTCGAGCTGCGATGATAGCACCTGAGCCTATGGTGATACCTGCCATTATCATGGCTTCTGAGCCTATCCATACGTCGTTGCCTATGGTAGTGTCTCCTGCTTTTTGGTAAGGGTTTTTAGATGTTTTGAAGATGTTGGCTTGGAAGAAAAATGGGAAAGTACTTACCCAGTCGCTTCTGTGTCCTTGGTTTCCTGCCATCATGAAAACTACACCCGAGCCTATGGAACAGTAGTTCCCTATGATGAGCTTGTCAACGTCTTTTCTCTTTTTGTCTAAGTAGCGTACACAATGCTCGAAGCTATGCCCATGATGGTAGCCTGAGTAGTAGGTGAATGTACCAACAGAAATGCTTGGATGGGTGACAGTTTCGCTCAAAAGTTGTGACGAAAATTCGTTATCAAAGTAGTTATCCATTGTTTTTAGCTTCTTCTCTGGCTTTTTGCTCTCTAAGTTTGTCTTTTTTACTCTTCTTTTTGCCTTTAACAGGAGCAGGGCCTTTAACCCTTTGAGGTGCGTCACCCATAAGTTCAAACCTTTCTACACTTTCACGTTCTAGCTTTATTTGGCTACGTTTTTCTATGAGCTTGAAGTGTGCTTGCTCCTCATGACCTATGAAGCTAATGGCTACACCAGACTCTCCTGCACGTCCTGTACGCCCTATGCGGTGGATGTAGTCAGCAGGGGAGCGTGGCAAATCGAAGTTTATGACGCAGTCTATGCCTTCTATGTGTAGTCCACGAGAGATGATGTCTGTTGTGAAGAGTACTTGTATTTTATTGGACTTAAAGGCATCTATGGTGTAGTTACGGTCTTCTTGTGTGAGGTCTCCGTGAAAAGACTCTGCTAAGTAGCCACGTTTTTTGAACTTCTCTGCGATGTTGTCTGTGGCTCTTTTGTTTGCCATGAAGACGAGTACACGTTTGTACTTCTCACGTTTGAGTAGGTTACGAAGTAATGGTCCTCTATTTTCAGGATTGACCTCTATGACCCTTTGTTTGATGGTTTCAACTACAGGGGTTTCATCTGCTACTGTGACTCTAACAGCCGTTTGTGTGACTTTACTTGCGATATCTAACATCTTCTCTGGGTAGGTAGCTGAGAAGAGTAGGTTTTGACGTTTTGCTGGGATAGCTTCTAAGATAGCATCTAACTCTTCTGCAAAGCCAAGATTGAGCATCTTGTCTGCTTCGTCTAACACTAAGAACTCTAAATGTTTGAGAGTCATTTGTTTCTTAGAAAGCACATCTAAAAAACGCCCAGAAGTAGCTACGACAACGTCACAGCCTTTTTGGATGGCATAGATTTGATCTCCTATGCCTTCTCCACCTATGATAGAGACAATTTTTAGTGACTTGCCAAATGTTTTGAAAGCTTCTGCCACTTGCAAAGTAAGTTCTCGGGTTGGGGTGAGTACGAGTACTTTTATCTTACGTTTTCCCTCTGTGGGTATTTGAGAGAGGAGTTCAACTATGGGTAGTACAAAAGAAGCCGTTTTACCAGAACCTGTTTGTGCTTGAGCCATGATGTCTTTTTTCTCTAAAACAAGAGGGATGACTTTTTCTTGTATGGGTGTAGGCAAGGTATAGTTGTTGTGTTTTAGAAGTGCTTGAAGTGAGTTTGATAGATTGAGTTTTGAAAAGGGCAAATTAGATACTTTTGATGGATTTTATATATTATATCTGAAGTTCTCATAGAAGATAACGCAGCAAAGGACTTAGCTTGCTAAATCCCAAAATGGTTCACAGGGCCATGCCCTTTACCCAATATTTTGTCTTTTCCCGAATCTATGGCTAGATTTAGGTACAGGCATGCACGACCTGTGGCAGACTCTAGTGAATCTCCTTTAGAAAGGTGTGTCGCAATGGCTGAAGAGAGAGTACATCCTGTGCCATGTGTATTGTTGGTTTTGATGGTTCTGTTATGTATGAGTATGACTTGCTTTGTGGTATGGCTATAGAGTGCATCGGTCATTTCTTTAGCCAATTCTAAGTGACCACCTTTTAGTAAAACAGATGTTTGGTACTGCTCGCCTAACTCTTTAGCAGTGGCTTCTAAGTTTTCAAGTGAGATACTATGACCTATGAGTACTTCAGCCTCAGGTATGTTTGGGGTTATGAGGTAGGTATGTGGTATGAACGCTTTGAGACTTTCTATGGCATCATCGGTGATGAGTTTGTCTCCTGAAGTAGCTATCATCACAGGGTCTAAGACTATTTTACTGATGTTATAACGTGCTAAAGTACTTTGTACAGCTTCTATCACTTCAGACGAATGGAGCATCCCTATCTTTACTGCATCAATGTGTATGTCATCTAGTACGGCTTCGAGTTGTTTGACTATGTGAGGTACGGGTATGGGGTGGATGTCTGTAACACCTTGGGTATTTTGTGCGGTAGTCGCTGTGATGACAGAAGCTGCGTAGCCACCATTTGCACAGATGCTTTTGATGTCTGCTTGTATGCCTGCTCCTCCACTAGAGTCTGAGCCTGCTATGGTTAAAACGGAGTTGTAAGGAGTACTCATATTTTCCACTCCTCTTGTTTGTATGCAGAGTCCCAAAACATCCACTCTAGTTGAGATGTTTTGATGAACACTTCTTCCATCATCGCTAGGTTTTCAGGTGATGCTGTAAGTGCGTAGGTGTTGGCTATGTCTATGGCTTTTTGTACAGCTTGTGCAAACTCATCACTGGCATAAGTGTCTATCCATGATTGGTAGGGGTTGTTTATCTCTTTACTTTGCATCCTTAAAATGAAGTCACCCACCTCTTTGTAAATGGTAAAACAAGGAAGTACGGCTGCAACACCCACTTCAACTGAGTAGTTGTTCACGATACGCGCAAGGTAAGAGTTATACAGTTCACAAGTAGGTGAGGGTGTTGGGTTTTTATATTTTTCTTTTAAGAACTCTTTATGTAAGGCATCTTCCACTTGTATGATGCCTGTAGCAGACTCATAAAAAAACTGTGTCTCTTCAGGATGCTGACACTTTGTACCTACGGTTACTAAAGATTTTTTGTATTCAGACAAGTAAAGTGAGTCTTGGTTTACATAAAAGCCAAAGATGTCTTTGTCTAATGTGGCTTGCATAAGGTCGATGACAAAGTCATGCTTGATAATAGTATGAAAGATATGATCAGTTTTTTCTCGGGTTTTTTCGTACCAGTTTTCCATATATAAGCCTTAGAGTACATTCGTTTTGGTGCATCATAGCAAATGTTTCTAAAAGATTCTTTAGTCAAATGTTTCAAAATGTAATTAATAAATAAGATTTATATAAATAATCAATTATATTTACCTTTTATTAGTGTTTGTGACATAAACTAACAAGTGAAGAGTGTTTTTGACATTTAAAGTTTAGTCTCTTTATTTGATTACACCTAATACTTTAGATGCCTTTTTAAACTATTTAGTTTTTTACTTAGTTTCTTTGTCTTATCAAAGGCACTCTTTTATTTCTCACTATGTTATCATCAAATTACGCATAAAATTTCCAGCGATGATGACACTTTTCTCTTATAAATCTTGTTCTTTTTTTGCTTTGTTTTTACGGTGTCTCGGTTTTTTGGTTCTGTCTTTTTTTTGTTTATTTGTGTGTGTAGGTGTAGGCGTAGCCACAAAATTTTCTAAGACCTTCTCATCTATCTCTTTTTTCATGT
>JAMONG010000122.1 GCA_027066595.1 Sulfurovum sp. | reverse complement strand
TAAATGCTATCTCATTCTCTAGCCAAAGCTCTTATGACTATGCTTTAAGTGCACGCTATACTTTTATGATGGGACTTGGATTAGAAGCTGGATATAAAGCGTTTCACTTTGAAGACAGCGAGCTTGTATCGGGTCTTGAAAACAACATAGACTTCTCTGGATTCTATGCTTCTGCTATTTGGGATTTCTAATGGCAAAGCAACGTTTTAGAGACGTAAAACAAGGGAAGATAGTTGACATCAAAGAAAAAGAAACATCCCCTCATACTTCCCCCCATTACGCCTCAGTTAGACTAAAGATAAAAGCTTTTTTAACCGATGCTTTTATGCTTGTTATGCCTATACTCTATGTGGTATTTTATCTCATAATGGATGGTCGTGAAGATTTTGCAACACATAAACTTCTTGGTTGGGCATATATACTCATTCCTCTAGTCATCGTGCAAACACTCTTTATGTTCAAAACAGGACAAACCCCAGGGTATCGTGCCTATAATATTACTTTAATAGATGAAAAAACCCAAAAAAAACCCTCTTTATTTACCATACTCTTTCGAAACCTTTCAGCCATCTTATCTCTTTTTACTCTACTTGGTTGGGCACTTATGTTTTTTAGAAAAGACAACAAAACCTTGCATGACCTTCTCTCTGCCACAGCTGTTGTAACCACCGATGATTCAAAAAACTAAACCCCACCCTCTTGTTTCTCCATTGTTGGGAGCCTATTACTTTTTTTACTTTGCCCTTGTGGGTGTCTATATTATCTTCATGCCAAAAGTACTACTAGACCTAGACTATAGCCCTATGCAGGTAGGTATCATCTACGCTGCTGCTCCTTTTATGCGTTTTTTACTTCCTTTTGCCTTTAAGTATTACATTGCCCTTACACCCAATGTCTATAAATTCTCATTACTCTTTACCCTTATAGGTACTTTAATTTTTCTACAAACAATAGACCATTTTTACCTCTACCTTACTGCCAATCTTTTTTTTGGTGCCGCTATGGGCATCTCTCTTCCTTATGTAGAGACTATTGCACTTGCTACCCTTTCAAAACGACACTATGGAAAGGTACGGTTATGGGGTTCGTTAGGGTTCATTGGTATTGCTTTACTTTTGGGGAAACTCCTCACCTCACCTCATGAAGCCCTCTATTATCTCTGTGCAACGGCATTTCTAAGCCTTCTTTTTGGGGCTTTTCTTACCAAGTATGATGCCACTTCCCATGATGCCTCACAAGATGATGCCTCCTTTTCACTCTCTAGATATTGGGCATTTTGGGTCTCTATCTTCCTCATGCAGGTGGGATTTGGTGGTTTTTACAACTTCTTTACCATCTATGAAACCTCTCATGGCATCTCTTTAGAAGTGGTTTCATGGATGTGGAGTTTTGGTGTACTTTGTGAGATTTTCATGCTCTACTTTCAAGGGCCACTCCTGCAAAGAAACCTACTCAACATCTTACAGTTTGCAACAATAGTCACTGCACTAAGATGGCTGATACTCTACGTATATCCTGACTCTGTAGCCATTACTTTTGCTTCACAATCTTTACATGCCATTAGCTTTGCCCTTTACCACACAGCCGCCATCACCTATGTTTTTTCACTTTATACACAAAAGAAATTAGCACAGCAATTTTTCTTGGGCATCGCTTTTGGGCTTGGAGGGTCTGTTGGGGCAGTACTTTCTGGTCAAATTTATGGAGAGTACCTCTTCTTAGTGGAGTCTTTCATCACCTTTATGGCGTTTCTTGTTCTCCTTATTCACCAAAGACGTAAAACCATTATTTTAAATAAAGAGGGGCATTTATGAATCTTTATGCTCATGCCGTTATTATCGCTGGTGGGAAAAGTTCTCGTATGGGTAAAGACAAAGCACTTCTTCCTTTTGGAAAAGAAACTAACCTTACAGAGTACCAATATAAAAAGTTGAAAAAACTTTTCCACACCGTCTTCATATCAGCCAAAGAAAACAAGTTTGATTTTGACTGTCATATTATCACTGATGTTTACCATGATACGTCTCCTCTTGTAGGCATCATCTCTATTTTTGAGACACTGAAAAATATAGATGAAATATTCATTTTAAGTGTTGATGCACCCTTTGTAGATAAAATTGTTATAGACAAAATCATGGAAGAAAAAGATGACAACGCAGATGTGATAATTGCAAAAAGTCCTGCAGGGGTACAGCCCTTATGTGGACTTTATAAAAGGTCTATTCTAAGCCTTGCTTACATACAGTATCAAAAAGGCAATCACAAGTTACAAGATTTACTAACCTTAGCACAAAGCAAGACCATACACTTTGAAAAGGATACCCCCTTTACTAACCTTAACCACCCCAAAGAGTATGAAGAGGCACTAAAGATAAAGCTTAGCTAGGTTTATTCATCGTCAAACATGTACCACCATCTATCATTTGTGTCATTAGCTTTCGTGAGAAGAAAACAAATTTTTCAAAAAGTGCTGAGTGGTATTTATCTTTGTGGTAAATCATAAGAAAATCACGCTTACACTCAAACTCTTCTACAGGCACTCGGTGCAGTTT
>JAMONG010000121.1 GCA_027066595.1 Sulfurovum sp. | reverse complement strand
TTCAAACCAATATAGAAAAACGTCTTCTTGCTCTTGTGGATATCGTGACAGCAGAGATAGAGTCTGCAAAAGTACAACGTGAGATACGAACAAAAGTACATACAAAAATAGAACAGACCAACAAAGAGTACTTTTTAAAAGAACAGCTTAAAGAGATACAACAAGAACTGGGTATGGATACCCAACGTGAAGAGGAGATAGCAAATTTTAGAGAAAAAGTAGAAGCACTCAAACCACATATGCAAGAAGACGCTTTTAAGGAAATCTCTAAACAGTTAGATCGTTTTGCACGTATGCATCCTGATTCTGCTGATGCCAATGTCTTACAGAGTTATTTGGAGTGGGTACTTGAACTCCCTTTTGGTAAATTAACCAAAAAAAACCTGAACGTACATGATGTCTCTACTGAACTTGATAAAGACCACTACTCTTTAGAAAAACCTAAAGAGCGAATTGTTGAATTTTTTTCTGTACGTGAATTAGCAGAGTTACGTGGTATTAAACAAAAAGAAACGGGAGGAGTGATACTCTGTTTTGCTGGACCTCCAGGTGTGGGTAAAACCTCTTTAGCAAACTCCATAGCCACAGCACTAGGGCGACCGCTTGTACGTATGGCACTAGGGGGACTTGAAGATGTGAATGAGCTTAGGGGACATAGACGTACCTATGTAGGTGCAATGCCAGGACGTTTGGTACAAGGGCTAATAGAAGCGAAAAGTATGGATCCTGTCATTGTACTAGATGAGATAGACAAAGTAGGGCGTAGCATGAGAGGTGACCCAACTGCGGCACTTTTAGAGATACTTGACCCAGAACAAAACAGTAAATATAGAGATTATTATCTGAATTTTAATATTGATTTGAGTAAAGCGATATTTATCGCCACGGCTAATGATGTAGGAAAAATTCCTGCACCCTTACGTGATAGAATGGAGTTTATAGGACTTAACTCATATACACCAAAAGAGAAGTTTGAGATAGCCAAACGTTATCTTGTGCCTCAAGAGCTTAAAAAACATGCGTTAAAAGCAAGAGAGTTTAGTATTTCAGATAAAGCATTAAAACTTTTGATAGATGAATATACAAGAGAAGCTGGGGTAAGAAACTTACGTCGACGTATCGCAGGGCTTATGCGTAAAGCAGCAAGAGTACTTTTAGAAGACACACGTAAAAACCATGTCTCAGTGACTAAAAAGAATTTAGAAAAATTTACAGATAAAAAAGTGTTTGAAATCTCTCTTGTGGATAAAAAACCACAAGTAGGTATCGTCTCTGGTCTTGCATGGACGGCTGTGGGTGGAGATGTACTTACGATAGAAGCCATTAAGATAAAAGGTAAGGGTACTTTGCAACTCACGGGAAGTTTAGGTGAGGTGATGAAAGAGTCTACACGTATTGCTCATTCACTTGTCAAGATACTTATCGATGAAAAACGTTTGGCTATTATGCCTTCTGTGATACCACACTCTTTAAAAGAACGTGAAGAACGTATTCATGTCGATAGTTCAGAAGTGTATAAACGATATGATTTACATATTCATGTGCCTGCAGGAGCAACACCTAAAGATGGTCCATCTGCAGGGATTGCGATGGTATCTGTCATTGCTTCAATACTGAGTGGTAATAAAATAGATAATAGAGTAGCCATGACAGGTGAAGTAACACTCACAGGTAAAGTATTACCCATTGGTGGCTTGAAAGAGAAGCTTATAGCTGCCTATAAAGCGGGGGTAAAAAAAGCACTTATTCCTATGAAGAATGTAGAACGTGATTTAGATGAAATACCTAGTGAAGTAAAAGATAATATAGAAATTATTGGGGTGTCAGATATAGATGAAGTATTACTGGAGATATTTGTAAAGTAGCGTGACAGACACAAAAGAGTCTGTCAAAATTAGGAATTCCTAATTCCTAAGACCACTGTGTCATTTTTGCAAAGAGTTGTTCTTCTTTGATTGGTTTACGTAAGAAGTCATTTGCACCATTGTCAAAAACTTCTGTTTTACGTGTATCATCTGTAGAGAGAACAATAACAGGGATATGTGCATTTGACATATCTGATCTAAAAATCTTTAGAAATTCTATACCATCAACAATTGGCATCATAATATCTAATAAAATAAGATTTACATTGGTCTCTTTTTTTAATTTATCTAATGCATCAGACCCATTTTCTGCTTCTATAACCTCAGTTACACTAGGGTTCTTTTTTAAAAGCGTTTGCAATAGTTTTCTGTTGATGAAATCATCATCAACAAGTAATACTTTTAGTGCCATGTCGGTTTATCCTCTATATTTTTTAATAATGTTATCAATCTCTTCTTTTGTGACTGCACCTGAAATGGTTTCACCATTGTGTACGGAAACTTCTTGAGGATCTTTTGTATCGCATGATGAAATTATAGCTATATTTTCATTTGTATTGCTTATACTCTCTGTGACAAGCTTAACATCTGTGAAGAGAATGTCATAATGATCAGAAGAGAGTTTACTTTCTAAAGTCTCTAACTCTTCTAAAATATCATATTCATAATCAAGATTAGTAAGGACTTGTGCTAAGACTTTACGTGATAAAGGAAAGTTCTTAGCGATAAGAATTTTCTTTTTACTTTCTTGTGTTGTTTCCATCGTATCAAAAACTACTAAATCATCTACAGTATCAGGTATTTGTTTAACGAGATCACTTTGAGAAGATGTCTGTTCTTGAACAGCTTCCTCTTCAATAGACTCTTCTTTTGTAGGTTGCTTTTTATCAGGGGCATTTGTTGTGGTCTTCTCAGATAAGAACTTGTTAAGAATATAAAGTAGTTCTGTAGTCTCAATAGGTTTGGTGATATACTCATCCATTCCTTCACCTAAGAACCGTTCTCTATCTCCTTTTAGGGCATTTGCTGTCAAAGCAACGATAGGTACATGTGGTACCTCTTCATCTTCTTCATAATCCAAAATTTCATGTGTGGCTTCAATACCATCCATAACAGGCATTTGAATATCCATAAAGAGTAGGTCATAGTTTCCTGATCTTCGTTTTTCAAATGATTCAAGACCATTATTTGCTATATCAACCGTGATTCCATGTTCTTCAAGAATACGTTTGATAAGTTTTTGGTTAATGATATTGTCTTCAGTCACCAATACATGGGCATCAAATTTTGTTTGTTGTATTATAAGTGTATCTTCTACAAGTTTAGGTGTGGTGTCTGCAGTATTGGTTAGTACAGCTTTAAGTTTTGTGAGCGTAATGGGTTTAAATATAACATTGCTTTGATCAATTCCTAACTCTTCAACTTTATTACGACTTGTGACATTTGCAATAATGATAAGTTTAGATTTATCCATATGATGAATAGCATCCATAATATTTTGCTTTGCTTTATCAATATCAACCCAGTAGTTTTTACAAACATCATTGTTATCAAGTTCTTTTAATTCTCCAATAGACTCAAAATGTTTGACTGAAGGTCCAAAGTACTTGAAGTACTCCTCGAGGTAATTATCAAGTTTAGTAGGAATATCTTGCTCATATTTACCAATAGTGATATCGGTAAATGCATGTGCATAGTTTACTTCTGTAGAAGTTACTTCTTCAAGAGGTAAAGAGAAGAAGAATGATGTCCCATGGTCTTTGGCACTTTCAAGTTCAAGTAATCCACCCATAAGTTCAACAAATTGACTAGAAATAGTAAGACCAAGACCTGTACCACCGTATTTACGTGTTACTGAAACATCAGCTTGCGAGAAGGCATCAAAGATACGTGATTGTTGATCTTTAGTCATACCAATACCATTATCTTGTACTACAAATTTTATTCTGCTTGTACCATTTTCACTTTCGATTTTTGTGATTTCAAGGTTGATCTCTCCACCATAAGAGGTAAATTTAACGGCATTAGAAAGAAGGTTAATAACAATTTCTTTAATCTTAGTTGGATCACCTTTAAGTTTAGAAGAGATATTTGGATCCATATAAAAGTTAAGGTCAATGTTTTTCTCAGTAGCGGCTACTGCGTAAGTTTCAACTGCAGATTCAAACTCTTCTGCTGCATCAAAGACAATATTTTCAATCTCGATTTTATTACTCTCAATTTTAGAAAGGTCAAGAATATTGTTAATAATACTAAGAAGGTTTTCTGAACTTTTATCAATGATAGAGAGGAATTCATCTTGCTCTTCTGTAAGGTCTGTACTACGTAAAATCTCTGTAAATCCAACAATACCGTTGAGTGGTGTACGAATTTCATGTGACATGTTGGCAAGGAAGAGTGATTTCGCTTCATTGGCTTGTAGGGCAATGAGTTTATCATCTTTGGCTGTTTCAACCAGTGTCTCCAAGAATTTATATGCCTCTTTTGTACCTTCATGGGTATCAAGCTCAATGTTCTCAATTGCCATAGTATCTGAACTAAGGTATTGATCAGAGTTTTTCATCTCATCAACAGCTTTGTTAAGTACATCTTCAAGCTCTTTAATGTTTCTAGTAATATCTCTAGTGGTTGTGTATCCTAGGTATGCCAAGATAAAACTTAGTAACCAAATAGCACTTGCAATGGCTAGGAGTAAAAGTTGTTTCTGAAGAAAGACATCCGATTTTTTCCATAAGGCATTGGAAACAATCAATTCTGCTTTAGACAGAAGTGTAATTTTATTGGTTTGAAGTGCAAACCAGTCCATCGCTTCTTCTGCATAGTCACCATTATCAATATCTGTTTGAATCGCAGATGATGTCATTGCTAGTTCATTCATCGTATCAGTCGCTTGTTCATTAAAAAGAACACTGGAAAGTTGTTTACGTAGTTTAAGGTTGGTTACTTGTTTGATATCAAAGTTGTTAGCTTTTGTTTTAAATTCATCCCATAATGCAATCTCATCAAATGACATAGAGTTCTTTTTGGTCATATAATAGGAAATAAACCCTCTCTCTAAACCTGCATTTTCTTTGGCAGTGTAGAGCTGTACAAGTGTACTGATGAGTGAAGAGATTTCTGTATCAAGAGCATAGTTTTTCACACTAAGAAGATTTTCAAGTATAGGTGTTGATAATTTTTTTGAATACCCATCAAAAAATATGGTTTTAAAATCTGCATCACTACTGTCTACCATTTTTCTTATCTGGGCAAGAGCAGTCGTTTTGTTTAGAAGATTTTTATACATATCTGTTTGAATCATACTCTTTTCACCTAATACATTTAGTAAAAAAGGAAGATATGAAGTGTCTTCAGTGATTAGACCTGTTTGTATGGCTTTGAGTGTTTTGTCTAATGCAACCCTTTGTTTATGCATAGCGTCTTTAAACTCTTTTTTATCACTTCCTAAATAAAGTGCAGTAAGACCACGTTCTTTACCAATATTAATGAGGGTTTTATCGAGTAAAGCATTATTCTTTAATGTGGTTTTTAACGCATTGGCTTTCTCAAAGTTAATGTATGAAGTTACAAAGAAATAACTCGAGAGCAAAATGAGCAATGTAATTGGTACAAGTCCAATCAGTTTTAGTCTATTACGTATAGTCATCGTTTTATTTCCTTTTTATTTTGATATCATGTTGATTTGGTTTTCAAATGACAAAAAGTGTGCCCAGTAGTCTTTAATTAAAAGATCTAAGTTACTGGAATCTTCACAAAACTGTATTTTGTATAGCGTGTCAGAAAGAGGATTGATACGAAGGTTACTAGACGCACCTTTAAGGAGGTGACCTATCTTCTGAATAGCATCTAGGTCACCTTTTTCATATGCTTCTAACATTTTTTTTGTTTCGATATGTGATTGTTCGATAAAGTCATGCACAAACTCTTCAATAAGTTCTACAGGAAGTGATAAGTCATTTGCTGCTTCTTCTAACTGAAAGTCAAAGTGTTTAGGTTTAATTCCTTCAAGTGAGATGCTACCAAAACCTTCTGTACTACTTGGTTTTGGTATGGTCTCTTCTTTTTCTTCTTGAATAACTGGTTCATCAAAAAGTTCTAATGTTTCTTCTTCAATATTCTCTTCTTCAGTTATACTTGGAGTCTCTTCTGTGGCATAATCCTCTTGGGTAAACGAAGCTTCTTCATTTGATGATGTTGAAGTGGTAATACGAGAGAGAGAATTATAAAAAGATTCTATTGTCTCTCGTTGATTTTCACTATTTGTTTTTGCAATATCAGTGATAATGTTACCCACAACAGGAAGATGAAGGACATCACTTAATTGTGAAAGGGTATTAATAGCATCAGATTTTGTTTTTTCATTGTCACTTTGTAAATCTTTTTCAAGACTAAGTGCTGTATCTATAAACTCATTTAAAAAATTGCTATAGTCATCAGTAGAGATTCCAATTTTGTTACTTAATACATCTATATCTATGTTTATTTCAGAAACTTCAACACGCTCTTTTTTCTCAATAGAGATATCATCATCTTCAGAGCTAAGCTCAAAAGCGGGAGTTTCTACCAAATTTTCTGCTATTGGTGTATGATTTATCTCATCTGATGTTTCATCGGAGATAAGGTCAAATAATTCTGAATCATCTAAGGCTTCATTTTCTAAGTTTTCTTCCTTTTGTAACTCAACACTCTCTTCTTCGTCTTTTAGTTCCATAAAATTATCGTCTGAAGAGAGATGATCACCAAAAGTAATCTTTTCGTCTTTTGAATCAATCGTTTCAGTAGGATCCTCGTTTATATCTAAAAGGGTATTCTCTTCAGCTACATGGTCCAATATATCAATATCGCTATCACCGAGGAGATCCTCTTCTTCGTTGATGAGTGAGCCTATGGTATCGCTTGTTTCTTTTTCTTCATCAGAAGATGTGAGTAGACTTTCATCTTCTATGGGCGAGGTTAGTGAGTCAGACACTTCTGTTTTTATAGCAAAGCTCACTAAAGTAAGATGCCCAAGTAGACTAGAGAGAGAAGTTTTTGTGACTCTAAAATTTTCTTCTCCATTTAATGAGATAATACTTAAATCTTCATCTGATTTAAAATCAAATATAATTTCATTTGTGATAATACCTGAAGATAATTCATCGATATGTGTTGCACCACATAGTTCTAATAGATTATCATCTGCAGCAATAATTTGATTGGTTTCATTTAATATATAATACATTTATTGACGACTCCTCTTTTTATTTATTTTCTTTTTCAACTAAATCTTCATAGATAGGTATGGTCTCTTCAACTTCGGTGGCTGATGCAGGTCTTCTAGCAGCGGTATAGCCAATAATTTCTCCCTCTACAACCATCGGTGATATATGAGAATAAACCCAATAATATTTTCCATCTTTTCTTAGGTTCTTGACAATCCCTGTCCACTCTTTTCCAGATTGTATCGTGTCCCATACTTCTTGGAAAGCTGCTTTTGGCATGTCTGGATGCCTAACAATATTATGGTTTTTCCCTTTGAGTTCATCTTTTGTATATCCAGAGATATCACAGAACTTTCTATTGGCATAAGTGATGATACCGTTGAGATCTGTTGAGCTAACAATCAAACCTTTTTCAAATGTATATTCTTCATCGATTGGATTAGGTCTATTCATAGTATTCTCTTGCCCCTTTTTTAATTTAATCAGGAAGAATAGCAGTATTTAGAAAACTTTTTTAAGTAAGTTAACCACATGTAACCTAGCAATCTACATTAAGACCCATGGTTTCTGCCCTTACTTCACAGTAAGTTTAGTCTTCATTTTAGAGTTTAGTATTTTACACTCACCTTGTCTAAGTGATAAAACACTAGGCTATAAACCCTCTTACTAAAACTTTATAACAATTAAACTAAAAATAGAATGAATTAATAGGTTTTTTAGTAAAAAATATTAAATTCTATACGATTATCAATTATAATTTTTAATAATGGCTGTAATTTTTTTATTTGTAACTTTTTCCAAATCTTCTGTTGAGGCATTTTGAATGGCTTCAAATGTACCAAAATAGTCTAGTAGTTTTTTAACAGTCGCCTTGCCAATACCTTTTTTGTTAAGGAGTGAGATTTGGGTGTCTTCTTTACGTTTTTTGTTTTGATGATAAGTAATGGCATAACGGTGTGCTTCGTCACGTTGGCGTTGTAGCCAATGTAAACGTTTATCATTGGATTTTAACTCTATGATGCCCTTGGGTGTATAGAGTAAATCTTTTGCCGCACCTTTGGCACGGTGGGCTTTGGCATCTAGTTTTTCTTTGGCTATGGCTATAACATCTAAATTGACATGGGCTTCATAGAGTAGGGTACGTGCTAAATTTAAGTTGGCTTGTCCTCCATCAAGCACCCACAAATCAGGGGCAGGGTTCTCTTTAAATTTTTCTATACGACGAGAGAGCATCTCTTTCATCTGTCCATACTCATCACGTGCATGTAGTTCATACCGTCTGTAGCTGCTTTTATCCCATGTGCCTTCATCCCAAACGACCATACCTCCTACGGTGGCAACTCCCATCATGTGTGAGTTGTCGAAGGTTTCTATACGGTAAGGTATAGACGTGAGGTCAAACAGGTCTGCAATACGTTGTTCCATCACCGTACTCTCTTGAGATTTTCGTAGTAACTCTTCACAGTTTTGCATCGCAAGAGCAATTAGTTTTGCTTTTGCTCCACGCTTGGGGGTGAGAATCTCTATCTTTTTATCAAAGCGTGAAGCGAGACTAGAAGCGACCTGCATGCTGTCTTCAAAAGTGTGTGCAGTTAGGATTTGTTTTGCGATATGTGGTGTATCGATAGTATAAAACTCTAAAAGAGCTTGTTTATAGGCTTCATTTTCATCAAAAATATGTGTATGTCTAAAGTAGGAGTACGCTGAAGAGATGATTTTCCCACCACGCATAAACATTTTAACGATGACCCCTTTATCATCACCGTTTTGAATGGCAAAGATGTCGAGGTCAAGTGCGTTGGCTAAATCAATGTTAGATGAGATAGTAAGCGTTGAGATAGCTTCAACAGAGTCACGCATAGCAGCGGCTTCTTCAAAGCGTTCTTGCATGGCAAAGTTTGTCATCTTTTCTTGGAGCGTGGTGATGAGATGTTTACGTTTTACGATGGAGTGTTTTGCTTTTGTGATGAGCTTAGCATACGTTTCAGGTGTCACTTTCTGCTCGCAGGGAGCAAGGCATTTTTTGATTTGGTAAAAGAGACAGGCTTTGCCTTCACGTAAGCAAGACTTTTTTTGCACCAAAGGGTAGACTTCATAGAGTGCATCAAGTAAAGCACGCCCTCCTGTAGGAAAAGGACCATAGTAGGTAATATTTTTACCTTTAACTACTTTACGTGTTATCTCAAAGCGTGGAAAATCACTTGACTCATCGATGTAGATGTAGGGGTAGGTTTTGTCATCACGTAGTAAGATGTTGTATTTGGGTTTGAGCTGTTTAATGAGAGAGTTTTCTAAAATGAGTGCATCTTCTTCACTTTGAACAACGATGTACTCTAGCCTATCTGCTTCTTCAAGCATTTTGATAATACGAGGACTTTGTGTAGGGTTAGGCGTAAAGATAGGCGTATATCTCCAGTATGATTTTACACGGTTTTTAAGGTTCTTTGCCTTTCCTACATAAAGTAGTTTCCCTGTCTTTGAAAAATATTGGTACACTCCTGATGAAGGAGGAAGGTTTTGAATTACTGTTTGCATTGTATGATGGCTCTTATACGTTCAAAACTCTCTTTGAGGGTTTTATCTTCTGGTAGCTCAAACATACCACTTGCACGCTCTTCATAATGAGGTACGGAAACATAAGAGACTTTTTCTTCAGGCATAGCATAGTATTTACTGTGAAAAATGACTACTTTGGATGCTGTCATCATTTTACAGCTACTATCATGGGTATTGAGCTGTATTAATAGGCTTTTTAATAAATCTCTATTATAATTAAGTTCCATTTTAAAGCCAGGATGAGTGACTGCTATAAAAAGTGTCTCTTCTTTGATGTATACAAAGGCAACAGCTTTTTGCCATTTGGGACTAAGAAGAGAGATGTATTTTTGGTAGCACTCTTGCTGCTTTAACACTTTAAATTGAGGCAGGGAAGATAAATGAGACAAAATTATATTGGCTTTTTTCATAAAGCAATTATAGCATCACTTAGCTGTATCATCTTAGCAGGATGCGGATATAAAACAAATCCTATCTATGTAGATGAGAATGCAAAAAAGACAAGTCAGAAAACAAAAAAGAGTACTAACTAGTATGCTTGTCAATGGCAAAATTTTAGTCAGGGGCATTGAGCTGTAGCTTGCTATAGTTCAAGGAGAAATAAATGATAGAAAAATATGATGTACTCATTATCGGTGCGGGGATAGCAGGGCTTTATGCTGCTATGAATATACCTAAAGAGAAAAAAGTTTTAGTCGTTTGTAAAGATATTCCTTGGGAGTGTAATACCTTTTATGCCCAAGGGGGTATGGTGACTGCGTTAGATAAAGCAGACATCCCTTTGCATGTAGAAGATACCATGGCAGCTGGAGCGTACCATAATAATAAAGAAGCAGTAGAAATCCTCTCTCATACTTCACTCGATACCACCGCAGATATTATTGCTAAAGGTATGGAGTTTGACAAAGATGATGATGGGAATATTCTTTTCACTAAAGAAGCGGCACACTCTGTAGAACGCATTGTCCATGCAGGTGGAGATGCAACAGGACGCTATATGCATTACTTTATGATGGTGCAAAACATGCATCAACTCCAAAGAAATACACTTGTTTATGATTTACTCATTGAGAGTGGCAGATGTTATGGTGTCAAAGCAACGGTCAATTATGAGCCTACAACCATCTATGCAGATGATGTGATTATCGCAAGTGGTGGCATTGGGTCGTTATATGCATTTAATACCAATTCGCGTACGGTATCTGCTGATATACATGGTATTTGTGTCGAAAAGGGTATCGAGCTAGCCGATATGGAGTTTATGCAGTTTCACCCTACGGTTTTTGTTGATACACCTTATGCTAGAAAACTTTTGCTTACAGAGGCACTTAGAGGTGAGGGTGCACATGTGGTCGATAATGAAGGCAGACGCTTTTTGTTTGACTATGATGAACGAGGAGAGCTGGCAAGTCGCGATATTGTCTCTCGAGGTATCTTTGATTATAAACGTAAAACAGGTAAACAGGCATATCTTGATTTCTCCATGTTTGAGGCGGAGTGGTTTGAACACCGTTTTCCGAACATTACCCGTACATTTGCAGCCATAGGCTATCATTTTCCTAAAGACAAAGCACCAATATCTCCTGCATTTCATTATGCAAATGGTGGCATAAAATGTGATGTCAATGGATGTATCCCTGGTATGGAAGGTTTGTATGTGATAGGTGAAGCTGCTCGTACAGGTGTGCATGGAGCAAACCGTTTGGCTTCAAACTCTTTGCTTGAGGGTGTGGTGTTTGCTAAGCGTGCAGTGACCCATCTTTTATCTAAAGGGCATCAAACAGTCAAAATACCTGCTTTTGAGAAAGATTACGGTAATATTCTGCACAAAGAAAATGATAAAATATATAAACAAAAACTACGTCAAGTGATGTGGGATGATATAGGGATTATACGAACAACCAAGAGTCTTCATGAAGCAAAAAATCTTATCTATGATATGAAAAACCAAGAGATAGGAAGATTGTTACAACTACGACTCAATACGGCTTCAGCCATTGTAGAAGCAGCATTGGCTCGTACAGAATCTTTAGGCTCTCACTATATGGAATCTGACTAGGGAATGTATAGAGATATAAGTTATCAAGTTCAACAATTTACTGCAGGAGATATAATGCACGAACAATTACACTTAACCACAACTTGGGTAGGAATACTCTCATTTATCGTCTTTGTTGTAGGGTACTACTTTATAGCCACAGAAGACAAGTATCATATTAACAAAGCAAAGCCTGCACTTTTAGCAGGTACGGGTATCTTTATGCTCATAGGTCTTTATATCGCTATTAGCGGTGATAAAGCGATGGGTGAACATTTACACATTGAGATTCATCATCTTATTGTAGAGATAGCAGGTATCTTTTTCTTCTTATTTGTAGCGATGACATACATCGAAGCGATGATAGACAGAGGGGTGTTTTCAGCACTACGCTTTAACCTAGTGAGTAAAGGCTATG
>JAMONG010000120.1 GCA_027066595.1 Sulfurovum sp. | reverse complement strand
TTTGTAGGACAAACACCTATAGACTGGGCAGATTGTCGTATCGTAGTAGATGGTGTATCATACACACCAAGTGCTTCTGAAGTTGCAGGATATACAGAGAAACAAGTATGGCAGTATAACCCTGGTGCGTTAGGTGCAAATGCAAATGGGTATACTACATGTGATGATATCACACCAGGTGGATGTAAACTAGAACCTTATAAAGGATTTTGGATTATTTTACATGGATTAACTAAAAATAAAACAGTAAAGCTGTTGATACCTAAGGAGTAGATGATGAAAAAGTATATAATAGTTTTAATGATAAGTATGTTTTTCTTGGCAGGATGTGAAAATAAAGGTTCTAGTGTTACTGATGATAATCAGCCAACAGATATAAGTCCAACACCAAATCCAACACCAAGTCCAACGCCATTCTCAAACCCAAATTTAATACCAATTCAAACTCCGACAGAAAATCCAGATTTAGATCCAGTTCCAATTCCAGATATTGGACTTATAGACAAGCGAGAGAGTATAGAGCAAATAGCAAAAGAGTGGTATGTCCGAATTGTTGTGGAAGACACAACAAATAATATGAAAACTTCAGATACACAATTAGGAAGACTTGATGCAATAGATGCAGTTGAAAAACATACCTTAAAAGCAATAGCACCTTTTGGGTCAAACTATTTGGATGTAGTCTTTGTGAATCCTATAGGAGTAGATGCAGGTTCGTATAAGAGTAACTTTCATGTTTTTGGTAATGATGAAGACAGTTGGGAGTTTACAGTAAAATCCTATGATAATAATGCAACAATGATTTTGAGTTGGAGAGGTTTGTATGTTTTAACACCTTATACTGACAGTGAAAATAGAGAACGTTATAGAGAATATAGGTCTATGACAAACCCGTTACTCTCCTACATGACATTGTTGGATGTATCAACTAATACTGAGATAGATGTTTTAGTAAATGGCACAATGAATGAATATGTATTTGATATGAATGGTAGTACAGAAAGAGTATTTAGATGGACAGTAAAAGATAGTTCATTATGGACTTCATCAGAAGCAAAAACATTAAAACACATGATAAAACCTAGTACAAAATTACATACGGAAAGATTAAAAGAACTACAGATAAAAGCACTACGTAAAGATGCAAAAGCAAGACCAGATACCTTAAAAAGTAAAAGATTAGACTCTTTTGATATGATGATACCACCTACATTTGAGGTTTTAGTAAAATGAAAAAAATAGATGATAATTTAAAAAATAATCAAGAAAAAGATACTATAGAATTAAAGAGTAGTAGACGTACTTTTTTAAAAAAAGCTACCTACTCTGCACCAGTGTTACTTGCTTTGGGACAATTGGCAAAACCCACAAAAGCACAAGCAGATAGTGGTGATCCAAGTGGCCCTCCTAATTGGGGTGGATTTTAGTGAGAGAGTATATATTTTCTTAAATGCTTGCGTTTAATAAAAACTTCATCTTTGTAGATGAACCAATACTCACCACCTTTATAGATAAACGATTAGAAAATATTCGTGTTGTTAAAAACAATAGCGTGTTACTTTCGCATGTATTTAGGCTACAAAGTCCATGGGTGACTATGACGGGAAGAAAAGTACGTTATTATACAAATATACCTTTTGAAGAGCAGATAAATATCGATTTTTGGGCATTAGAGATTGAAGATGTACTAACACTTATCTGGGATGAAAACACACATACTATAACATACATAGAAGGCAGGTTACATACGGCTAAACTTTTGCAGTTTTGGGTACTGCATACCTTTTTCCCTTTGGTGTTAGAACTTTCAAATATATACCATGTTTTACATGTTTCTGCAGTGCAAATCAAAGAAAAAACCATACTTTTTTCTGCATTTTCAGGAGGTGGAAAATCTACTTTAACAGACTTTTTTATACAAAAAGGACATGTCGTTTATGGTGATGACACTATTGCTATCAATGATGCTAATAATCAGTATGAAGTAATAGCCTCCTATCCTTTTCATAGACCTTATAGAGAACCAGAAGTCTTGGGTTACCCTATAGAGAACTTTGGTACCAAAATTCAACCTTTATCCCATATCTATAGACTTGAAAGAAGTGATAAAAAGGCAAAAGTAAATATCGTTGAACTTCATGGTATAGAGAAGTTTGAAGTGATTTATCAAAGTATGTTTGTGACTTTTGAGAGTATGAAAAAAGAGCGTTATTTGTTTGCCACAAAGATGGCTAAGCAGGCTAAAGTCTTTGTACTTTCGGTGCCATGGGATAGGGAACGTTTAGAAGAGGTCTATCAAGCGATTCTCATACATAATACAGTATAATATTTAGATGAATTTTACAGATAAAGTAGCCATACCTAGTACTGTGTTTGCACAAGTTGTGGATGATGAGATGGTGATACTAGATACGGAGAGTGAAAACTATTTTGGACTAGATACCATTGGCAGAGAAATGTGGCAAACTTTAGTAGAAAATGGCTCTTTAGAAAACCTTAAAACAACTATGTTAGAGAAGTATGAGGTTAAAGAGAGTGTCATTAAACATGATATTGAGGTTTTTATCGATACACTTGTAAAAAATAGACTTAT
>JAMONG010000119.1 GCA_027066595.1 Sulfurovum sp. | reverse complement strand
TTTGCAAAATCAACAACATTAGGGAAGTCGCGACCGCGCGAATTTCTAAGTAGTGCTATTTTGTTTAAATTTACACTAAGTTTTGTCATGTTTTCTCTCTCACTCTCTTGATGGTAAGATGTTATTTATATATATCTTCTCTGTTTTTTTGCTAAAAATATCAAGTATCAAAACATACACAGTATCATCTTCTATCCATGTTGATCCATCAAAGTGTTCTAAAATCCATCTAGTAGGTCTATTTTTTCTGAAAACAACTCGTATTCTCATGTTGTTTGATAACATATCTCTTGTTAGGCAAAAACTTTGAGACAACGCTTGTTTATGAGACTCATAATCTTCTATTTCAATATGAGTATGGTAGCCATTATCTGTTGCAATTGTGATAATATGCCCATTATCTTCAATCGATATATCAAAACCATCATCTAGCTCTTTTTTAAATGTAACTTTTGAATCATTATCCCAAAAATGGTGCAAATCCGAGAGTTCAAGACTCTTTTCAACAAAAAGTTTAATTTTAGTTTCCCCCATGCTTGCTCCGCTGTACTAACTTGCCCATAGGTACTCAACCTCTTCTTAAAATCTCTATACCACTGAAATTGCTATCATAACATGATCTTATTGAATATTTGCTAATTCTCTAAGCTACCTGTGCGGTAGTTTACCTAGCGTTCAGGATATGATAGATGCACTTGGCCTTCTAAGCTACCTGTGCGGTAGTTTACTGCACGGCAAGAAAACAACTGGTAGTTATCTACTTCTAAGCTACCTGTGCGGTAGTTTACTGCTATCTGGATTACCGTTGTTGTTCAAGATCCTTCTAAGCTACCTGTGCGGTAGTTTACTCAGATCTGCTACTTTGAGCAATTTTACATATTTTCTAAGCTACCTGTGCGGTAGTTTACCTATGTTAGGCGTAGAAGAGCAGAGTACGATATTTCTAAGCTACCTGTGCGGTAGTTTACAGTTAATTCATACATACCGCTTTCAGCATATATTTCTAAGCTACCTGTGCGGTAGTTTACCTGCTGTAGTCCTGTGTCGGAAGATGAAATATTTTCTAAGCTACCTGTGCGGTAGTTTACATATCAAAGATGCCGTGAATCTTGCTGTTAGTCTTCTAAGCTACCTGTGCGGTAGTTTACAAGGAAGATCTAATATCTATAGGGGAAAGTGTCCTTCTAAGCTACCTGTGCGGTAGTTTACGACTGTATCAGGAAATTCCATTATAGATTATACTTCTAAGCTACCTGTGCGGTAGTTTACATAGAAACAGGGCGTGCCATTTTGTGTGAGGATCTTCTAAGCTACCTGTGCGGTAGTTTACCTGTTTATGCGCCATTAACGGGCACAATAAATCTTCTAAGCTACCTGTGCGGTAGTTTACATTTTAAGAGGCGAGGGGGTAAAATGCCAGTACTTCTAAGCTACCTGTGCGGTAGTTTACAAAAAGAGTTTGAGTTTCTGAAAGTAGATATGCTTCTAAGCTACCTGTGCGGTAGTTTACAAGACGATCTAATATCTATAGGGGAGAGTGTCTTCTAAGCTACCTGTGCGGTAGTTTACCCAACTAGTGATCAACCTGAAAATCTCTCTCGTTTCTAAGCTACCTGTGCGGTAGTTTACATTCCGCATAGCGGTGATGTGTATGTGATAGATTTCTAAGCTACCTGTGCGGTAGTTTACCTTAATTTACGACGCTAAGAACAATCTTTTGTTTTCTAAGCTACCTGTGCGGTAGTTTACATAGAGAATAAGTTCGATGAGAACACAGGGAATTTCTAAGCTACCTGTGCGGTAGTTTACATCGTATCCCCATACCGTAGATGTCAATTGATTTTCTAAGCTACCTGTGCGGTAGTTTACTAGTACCAAACGGGAGCGGTGGCTATACTCTTTTTCTAAGCTACCTGTGCGGTAGTTTACCAGTCTTGGTTAGTGTTGATTCTTTGGGTGTATTTCTAAGCTACCTGTGCGGTAGTTTACGCTACTATCACCGCTAGCTATCAAATCCAATATTTCTAAGCTACCTGTGCGGTAGTTTACTATTTTTAGCATAGTAAGATATGTTGCCAGTCTTTCTAAGCTACCTGTGCGGTAGTTTACCAGCAACAGCAGCCACTTTCTTATCACAGATTTTTCTAAGCTACCTGTGCGGTAGTTTACCTTAACGCATCTCTCTCTGTATGTCAAGCAGTTTTCTAAGCTACCTGTGCGGTAGTTTACGAAGTCTTAGCGAAATCTCCAAGAGCTTTTGATTTCTAAGCTACCTGTGCGGTAGTTTACTGGATCAAGAAGAAGAGGAGATCAAACTCTTATTTCTAAGCTACCTGTGCGGTAGTTTACAACGCAGGAACACAAGGGGACGGGTACACTGCTTTCTAAGCTACCTGTGCGGTAGTTTACCAGCCTTGCCGATTGTTTGTCCAAAAATAATATTTCTAAGCTACCTGTGCGGTAGTTTACAGCAAAACTATCTTATGGAATTACGCTATTGCTTTACTCTACTGAGTATAAACTCAATTATACCAAAAATTTTACCCTTTTTTTAAATAGCCCTTATTTACGAGTTTTGAGAGGTATCATTAAAATAAAGGTATTTTTGTAAAACAAATTTACTAAAATCTACAACTTCTATATTATTAATACTAGTATTGGTATCTTTTGTTATGAGCAAACATCTTTTTTCATCAGCACTTTGAAACTCTTCAAAAGCACTTAGTTCTCTTTGCTTCGTTTTTTCGTTTTCTATCTCATAAGCTACTTGAATCAATATATTTTTATATAAAAAATCAACTTCTTTGTTTTCACGCAAATAGTAAATGGGTTCATCATTAAGATTTAATGTTGTAAATACCAAATTTTCTAAACTTACACCCATATTTCTTTCTCCACTTATGCCCAAGTTTAAAAATCCATTATCATTTAGGTAAAGTTTTTTAGCAGACTTGATACTTTCACTCAACTTATTATGATGTTTTACCACCAAAGAAACTAAAAAATTATCTTCAAAATAAGCGATGTACTCTTTTACACTTTTAGCGTCAATATTTAACTTTTTTGCTAGTCCTGTATAGTTAATAATGCTTGTCACATTTGATACAACATAATAGAAGAGATCTTTTATCTCACTAGAGTTTTTTATCTTGTATCTTGGAACTATATCTTTTAATATGATATCTTCAGCTATATTTTTTAAAATCTCTTTTTTTACATCTATGTTATCATTTGCAATAACCGAGTAATAACCACCCCATTTCATATACTCATCTTGAGCTTTTTTGATGGCTATTTTATTTTTTGTAATAGCTATATTTGAAGAATAATCTATATTTTTAAATGTCAAAAACTCTTTAAAAGTAAAACTATGAAGTTTTAGCTTTAAAACTCTACCTGTTAGCAGTGTTGCATAGTTTGAAGTAAGTAAAGATGAATTAGAACCAGTTATGATAAACTTGATATTACTATTTTCATATTTAGATTTTACAAACACTTCCCAGTTTTGAAAGATTTGTATCTCATCTATGAAAAAAAATATTTTTTCATTTAGGTTTGGATTTGCAAGTTTTAGATACTCTTCATAGATCTTTTCCAAATAAATAGCATCGTTTTTATAAGGTATAAACGCAGGTTTTTCAAGGTTAATAAAAAAGATATTTTTAGCTTCAACACTTTTTAAAAGCTCCTTTATCATCAACTTTGCAAGGGTACTTTTACCAACTCGCCTAGCTCCGATGATGGCTAAAATCTCTTTTGTTTTTAAAAAAGAAAGCGCTTTGTTTAAAGCCTCTCTTGTAACAAATGTATCATAAACTGCACTATTTACCCAGTGAGGATTATCTTCGAGAAGAATGGATTCCATATTTTACACCTTTATTAGGAATGTATTCTGTATAATAGCATACTTTATGGAATATGTTCCATTTAAAACCAAGGTACTGTTGCTGTTTTGCTAAGGCCATAAGCATTAAATTCACCATTTATCTTTTCATTTTTAAACTCTTGAAGTATAAAAATTTTCATCTCATTATTGCTTGAAAGACTTTTAACATTAATGAAAGGGAGCTTTGTCTCTTGTTCACTAAAATCTTCATAGTGTTTCAAAGCTTCTTCAAAATCAATACCTTTTCGTTTTGCATATCTTCTAGCCAATCGAGCAACATTCGACTTAAATTGTTTTCGCTTAAATGTAGCAAACTGTTTCACTCCATCAGGTGTCGCAGCAACCTCACTTAAAAGTATATAATCTTGTACTTGCTCTAGCCATTTATTTATGTTTAGTCGCTCAAAAGATTCTTTTGATGATGAAAATATTCTTACACAGTCTCCAAGAGGAAATACTTTATCGTTATAGCATGGAAAAGAGAGCGCAAAATCAAAAGTATTATTACTATTTTTTTGCTCAGCAAGGGCTAAATGTACTTGCTGATATATTTTCTTCCATAAAAAACCTAAACTTATTTCAGCACTAGGTAATAGCGTCATGTCAATATAATAGTTCATACTAACTACTTATCACTCTCGCCAAAAACACCACCACGAACAAGCACAGCCATGACATAATGTTCATCTTCTACATTCTCAAGCTTCGTTCCTCGTGCAAACTGATCAAACAAAGTGTAAAAATCTTTTTTATCTTTAGGTGTTCTAAAAGCTTTACCCATATTGGTAACCGCACCATAAGGCTCAATTGCTATAGCACCAATAGTCTCTTCTTCAAACTCAGGGTACCATGTATCTATGCTTCTCAAGGCATTTCCTATTTTTTGTGAATGCATTGCAGCGATTGAATCCACAGCATATAAAATCTTACTTTTTTTAGTTTTTGAATTGCCTTTATCTAGTACCAACTCTTCACTAGGATAGACCTCTTGTGCCTTACCTACTTTGGCAAAACAATTTATCTCTAAAAGTAAAAAGTTATCATTGCTTGCAAGAGCTGAAGCTATTTTTTTACCCAATTCTTCTACTTGCTTATCACTACATTCCATTGATCTAGGATTGTACTTTTTAGCATTAAATATTTCGCTATATTCACCGTTCACATCCTTTATTTGTACTTCTATAGATTCAACACCTACCCGATTACGCCATAAAAATCGAGCATTAGCAAGATTTAGGGCATAGCGTTTACCCAGTTCTTGAAAACCTTCGTTCTCTACATACGAATCCACTGCAGTGGAATAGCTTTTTTTATACTCACTGTTGTTACAAGCTGATGGTTCAGAAATACCACCTAAAACTTTTAGTGTAAAACTAAGTTCTAAAGTATCTTGATCTGGTGATAAAGCACAACTGTCAACTCTTTGTAAGTTGGCCTTTTCAACTTCTGCATTAAGTTTTGTTGGATCATCTTTAATAGCTTTTTTCAAACGATTTGCTATTGTACCTCTAACAGATTTTTCAACCAAATTCAAAGCTATTTTATTTTTTCTATCATCCCATGAAGTTCCATACATATACGCATCTGATGGTACCAACTTTTTCTCAAACGCTAAAACACTTGCTATATTTTTATCTTTTGCCATTTTATTTTCCTTTTAATTATAAATTATTTTGTTTACACAAATAAAGACTATTTTCACTATCAAAATGATAGTGCCACAATATCTCATCCAAAGAGTCTATCTTGTACGGCATGATAAACTCACCTAAAGTTACTACACTCTCTGCAAAACGGTGTGGTGTTTTTTCATCACGCTGATTTTTTGCATTTCCTAGTACAGAGATACCTTGAAAACCGATAGCTATAGGTACTAGCCAGCCTGAACTTCTTTTTTTACTTGTCCATAACACTTCATTCTCATTCATCTCACTACTGTTATGAATAACTAAAAAGTCAAGTAAAGCATCCATCGCATCCATGTTTTTCTCACACATGGCTTCTTTCATTAACTCATCTCTTTGAACCAAAGCAAACCCAGGCATAAGCTTTCGTGAAAAAGCTTTAACTTGCTCCTCTTCATCATCATCTACTCTAGTGATAGTCGGTTTATTAAACTGTAAAATATCACCACCAGCTAATTTCATAGAAAAGTTTAGATGATGATTAACTCTTTTTAAGCAAGTTTCTTCATCCTCTTTTGTTATACCATCAAACTCTATGACTAATGATACTTCCAAATGACATCTAGCTTCTTCTATAAAAGCAGACCTCGAACCATCTTTATCCAAAGGATTTGCAGTACCTATAATAGAGTGTACATAATCACCTCTACCCTTATGTGTTTGAAGATTTGCTTTATGACTAATGACCGCAGTTGAATTAAAAACAAGATCTGTAAAACCATCATTGTTTAATTTTCTTTGTAAAGCGTGTGCAGCTCCTAACCATGCTGTCATTGCAGGAAAACCTATAGTAAAAGGACTAGAAAGAGCATTTGCATTATGTACCTTTATATGAGGCAGTAATAATAATCGTTTCACACTCATCTCAACGCCTCCCTGTTTTTTTCTACTATCTCTAAGAGCTTTAAGCGTTCCTCATGTCCAAATTTTACAGCCTTATTTCCAAAGCTTTTTTCGTAACTTTTTATAAACCAGTTAACACTTTCTGTTATCAAAGTATCAAGCCATTTATCTTCTATCTCTCTTTGCTCACTAAACTCATGACAAAGCCAAACTTTTTGATGTGATTTTAGTAGAGAATTTTTTTCATAATACTGTTCTTTACTCACAGCACGACCTAACCACATCTTTTGTATCATTTTATCAACTAACTGCTGATAACGATAGTCTCTTCCCTCTCGGATAGTCACATTGTTATAATCTGTCTTAAAAATACTTTGCAAGGCATGAAAAATCTCTTTTAACTCCCATATTTTTAGAGTTTCTCCAAAAAAGTTTCGTTTAGGAAAATGAATGTCTCTTGTCTCTAAACTAGGTGGCATAGAGTGTAAAAGATGTGCTTTTCCTCCATTCTTTGAGTTTAAAACACTAATGTTTTGCGGTTTTGTTCCACCATAACCTATCGTCGTTAAGTCATACAAATCACAAAAAGTATCTTCTGAAAATTCATTCTTCTTTTTAGATTCTTTTACTTCTTTAAACTCTTCACCAAAACGAATCGTGTCGATACGTTTTTTAAGCTCATACAACATTCCTGAATTTGTCAATAATGACAACTGATGGTAATCCTCTTCAACAGGGAAGTAAACCTGTTTTATCTTAGAACTTGTTATTTCTTCACTTGAATTTTCTATCATTTTTAAAAAGTTTTGTTTGAGTGTGTCGTAGGATGTGCCTTTAACATTTAAAAGTGATCTTACCTCTATACTGTCAGTTACAATATGCTCTAGTAAAAGCCGATTATCTTCTAGTTCCAAATGCAAGAATTTATGTACATCCAATGCAGCTGCATTGCCAAGAGCATCATTTTTAAGCTTTACATTTCCACTTCTTAGCAGACCATCTTTTCTAAAAATATTACCGGCGATAATAGAACTTACATAGCCGTTTTTATTTTTTCTAGCACTTGGATGAGAGAAAGTACAAGGATGTGAAGCAACCGATATCTGTCCTGCCCGTTTAGCAGCATCAGGTAACCAGTTTTCCAACCTAAAAATCTCTTCACACTTTAACTTTAACTCAAAAACTTCCTCTTCACTCATGGAAGCTTTTTGATTTTTCTTTAGCCACGCTTCTTTTCGTTCATCAAAAAAGCGGGCAACTTCTGGAATTTCCATTTTCTTCTCCTTATATATTGTTTTTCAACCTTAAGATACTTATTCAGTATTATATATTTTATTGCTATGGTTAAAATTGTACTCCTTTATCATTCTTATGTCAAGCTAAATTTATAAACTACCTATGCGGTAGTTAAAAATATATACTTTATTGCTATTTTCTAAGCTACCTACACGGTAGTCATAAAATATATGCAAAATGATAGCATAATTTATAAACATCTCTCTTAAACCTTTGTTAATCCAAATTGATCGTTATACATATAAGTATCATCATCTTTATACTCAACAAAACTCAGCTCTCCATACTCTAAAGAGATACGGTACTTACTACTATCTTCTTTCATCACATAAGTTTCTAAAATCGAAATATAGTCTCTTTTAAACCATAAATTATTTAATTCCTTATCCTCTAATTCATAATGTTGTATTTGCAATATACTTTCTCTATTAATAGGTTGACCATAATCATCTTTTATAGCAAAATAACATTTTTCTTTATCATTATCATATATTAAAAATAGTTTGGTATTGGTTTGACTCTCTCTAAAAGGATGAAAAACTTGAGGATGGGCTGTTAAAAACCAACTCTCTTGTAAAAATCCCTGCAATCTATTGGCTCCTTGACTCTCATAATTTGTTAAATCTTTTTGAGTCATATAATGTTCTAAATCTACTAAGGAAGTTTTTTCTTTAAGTTTTTTAGGCTTTTTAATACGCAAGGAAGCATCTAGTTTTGCTTGTAAACTTTTTATATCTAAAAGTTGTTCTACATCATGTGTTGCTAAAGTTTTGTTTACCTCGTAACCTGGTCTTTGAAAATATTTACCTTTTTCATCTGAATGTTTAAATGCCTTATAGTTATACTGCATTAAAGCAATGTTAGGTGTTTCTATGTTTCCACTTCTATGGCGTTTTACCCTACCTGCAAGTTGTACTATAGATCTAAATGAGGAGGGTTCTATCACTGCCCAATCAAAATCATGATCACGACCTACCTCTTCCACAGGTGTTGCCACTAAGATAAAAATAATGTTTTTTGCTTTTGAATTATTTAAGTGATGGCGAATAATACTGTTCTTAAAAGCATCAGGTAACTTACCCTCTTTTTCTTTGCGTTTTAATACTTCATCTAAATGTTTTTCTTGAATATGACGCATAAGTAAAACTTGTTGAGAGTGATACGCCATAACTTTAACTTCTGCATCCAATGTTGCATTACACGATAATAGATGCTTAGTTAAAGCGATACAAGGTTGAATATTTGCAACTCTAACCACACCAAAAGAGACCTTTATACCTGTCTGTTCATCAATAGTATGGAACTTAGTATGTTTAGCATCTATTGCTTCTTTTATTTTCGAGAAATAAATACTCTGTTTTGTTGCCTCATCATCATATTCTTCCAACATCTCATCTTTACAATAAACCAATTCAACTTTTCTTTTTATTTCTTGGGCTTCTAAATTTTTAATGCGTTTATCTATAAATTTATCATGAAACACTTCATAGTCTGCAACACTATTGACCTTTTCTATCTTCGTTGAAAACTCATCTATCCAAGCACAGTGAATAGTGTTTTTCACTTCACGCGTTTTTGTAAAAAGTTCCCACCCTTTTTGATATACATTAAAATAGCCTTCGGCTAAATCAGGAGGTATCGTAGCAGATGAAATCATCACTTTTCTTCCTAGCATTGCCGCTAAATAAACTAAACGACCGATAGCAATAAGGTCTGAACCTGTGAAATCATCTATCTCATCAATAACCAAGTCTGATGACATCATTCTAAGAGAGGGTAAAATATATTTTCCACCCTTTTTTGTATCAACTGAAGCCATTAAATGATCTATAGTACATACCAACACAGGAGCATATAAAAACTTTCTATCTCTTTGGCTTTTTAAAACAGTAGCAAGTCCCTCTTCAGGAATATCACTATCAAAAAGGACATCTTCATCAAGTAAATTTTCCATAGACTCTGAACCAAATGATTCACTAATATTTACCTCTTCAATACTGTTTTCATTATGAAGTTTACTTATCGCACTTGAACCTATTAAAACAGCTAATTCACTATCATCTAATCCTATACGATTTTTATATTCATCACCTGTTTGTAGAGTTAAGGTTCTAAGCCCTAATGCCAGTACATAGCGTAAATTATTGGCATCTTTTGAAACAGCTTGCATAATTTTTGCATTGGCAATGGTTTTACCACAACCTGTACTCGCCATATTTACAGCAAAAAAACCTTGTTTCTCTGTTTCTTTAAAAATAGGTAAAATTGTCTTTACAGCTTTATCTTGCCAAGCATACTCAATGGGACTTGATTTCTTAAGACATCGTATATCTTGAGCGGTAGGAGGTTCTTTTTCAAACATAGGTAAAAGATGTGCTGTTTTTAGAGTATTTTTTGCGACACCTACTAAATGTTCATCTAATCTTTGCTTTAAAGATTTGTTTTTATCGGTATTGGCAAAAAGACCTGTTATATCTTTCCAGTTAACATCTTTATCTTGTGATGAGTAAAAATGATCACCTAGCATTAAACAAAGTCTTGCATGATGTAAAACGATACGATAACTTCCATCGCTTAAGCACTCTTCAACCAAGGGTAAAGTGTCGTGTAAACGCTTAGCCCACTTTTTAAGTTCTTTTTGCCATTTTGAAGCATTATTTAAAAGTCCATTAGGGAAATTAAAACACTCTTTTACCCTTTTATTATAAGTATCTTCATCTTTTTTATTTGTATAACCCCACTCTTTTTTGATTATTCTCAAGATATCTTCTATATTTAGTGCAGGTTCACCTTGATACTCATCTAGTAACTCTTTTTTATTAGTAGAGAATGCAGGTAATCTATGATGCGAAATAATCAGCCATGAAACAAGCTTGGCAGCACTTGGCAAATCCTTTAATGGTGACCTGTTTTCTTTTTGAACAAGCTCTTTTAAACTTTGCTCATTAATGTCTTTGCTTATTAAACTTTCAAGCCATGCTTCATCATTGTTGTATTGAGATATAAAAGCATCTAATAGCAAACAAGAGATCCATTCATGTCTAATCGGATCACCTTTAGTGTTATATTTACTATTTGGCTTGAGCTTTTCTTGAAATAAACTACTAGCCTTACCCCAATCATGGAAAAGTGCAGATACAGCACTCAAGGCTTTAATTAAAGGTAAATATTTCCAATCATTTTCATAATATGCTTTTAATAGATTTTTTTTCGTACTATTTACGGGAACATACCCTTCACTATTAAACTTATCTCTATTCCCCACAACCCAAATAAATTCACTTCTAGCTCTTGTTCTTATCCAGTGGCAAGAAACAGCCGTGCTTTTTGAAGCGGTGTGTCTTAAAAGTTTGCGCACGGCATCTAAACCCTCTTGTGTTATGATAGTTTGCCATGTATTGTCACCTATGCGGTTAGCAAAAGCATCTAGGACGCGCCTTGTTTTTTTGAGGGCATTTTTTTCACATTGTGAAACAAAAGTGACCATCATGATTCTTTTACCTCTTTATAAAAAAGTGCTACCTCTTTGACCTCTTTAAACATAAAATCCAAAGCTTTATAGTCTACAAAATTTTGCAAACATTGAGCTCTAAAGCCTTTTTCATCCATCTTCTCAGATGCACAAACAAAAGCCCAAGGTAAAACAATGGCATCTTTTACGAGGTCTGCTATATCAAAAACCAAAGCACCTCGTCTAGTTTTTCCATGCATGACTGCAAACCCATGAGGTATGCCTAAAACCCAAAGTGTTGAAGCGGCTAGTCCGTATGCAAGATAGTTTCCGTGATTTAAAAAAGCATTTGCATCATCGGCAGCGTTGTGTTCTCTTGTAAAACCTTGTTGACTTGTTGTTTTTGCAGCGTATTTGTAGAGTTTTTTTGTTAGGTCTGCTTCAAGTTGTAAAAGTTTACCTACGTTATAAGCATTTTTTATATTTTCTAATACTATTGAAAAATCTTTTTCTAACTCAGCAACATTAAAACCTTCAAGCTTTAATTCTTCATCTCTTGACCAAGCTTTTTTTATAAACTCTATACGTGCTACCTGAAATCTTTTTGCAACATCTAAGCGTTTTGATTCATCAAACCAAAACTGCATCCATCCTTGAATATACTCCGTTGGTCTATACTCACTTTGAGGTGTTAACCATTCCACTTCAGTGGCAGCCAAAAGGGGAGTTGCCCCACTTCCAGAAAACCCGACAAGTACACCGGCTTGTGCCAACATCCTCATGGCAGCTTGTGTGATTGAAGTTCCTGTGCCTAGAAGTAAACATGTTGTGTTAGCTATGGGGATATTCCAGTACTGGTACTCTTTTTTAGCTTCACTAAGATAAAGCACTCTTCCATCCTTTTGCATTACACGGCAATACTCAAGATAGTAGATATTGGCTCGTTTAGAGTGTAGTATTGCTTTTAAGTCTGTTAATTGTTCCATATTGCACCAAATAAGCCCTTGTGATGATCCGCTGGTTTTTATTAGACTTAATCGTACCATAAGTTTATAAAGTT